>NZ_JBMIRS010000001.1:0-674 GCF_049198005.1 Paracidovorax sp. MALMAid1276
ATGCCGGATATACGACTGCAGGTGTTTTACCCTCTGGGCCCCAATCGATCAGGCTCTTGTTGTTGTGGGGGAGTCCATATATGACAAGTTAAAGATCATGTGCGGCTCTCCTGTGACGGGCGTACAGGTAGATGCCAAGCAGTGCGGCAGCGAAGTACGCGCCAAAAATTGTCGGCCCACCTTCCGCAAGTACGGCCACAAACAGCACCAACCAGAAGAGCGCTACGTGCCCACCGTCTCCCGCGGTTGGGGGACTTAGAACCAAGAAGGTGAAACCTGTAGCAAGTGCCGCTCCGACCATTGCGGCCAATGTGAGGCCAATCAGCTGGCGAACGGAGAGCGCACGCTTGCGAGGCTCTGCAATTGGCGCCCATTCTCCCTCGGTGAAACTCGTGCCGCATGCGACACAACCTGCCACCTCTTCGGCGACCTTCGCTGAGCACACCGGGCATTTCATGAGCTTTAACGTTTGACATGAGAGGCATGACCCGGCTTGCCGGGGCATGTTCTCTCGATTGATGGGATGAGGCGGCCAGCTTGAGCAGGAAAGAAAACCGCCAGAGCTTTGCGATGCCAGACTGACAAGCCAGCAGGCTGCACAGCACCACGCCAAAGCCAGTATTGATTCACCACTTGCGATGGGTTTGATCGACCATCATGGCCAACCGGGTTCC
>NZ_JBMIRS010000004.1:0-1399 GCF_049198005.1 Paracidovorax sp. MALMAid1276
GCTGGATGTCGACCACCCCCCAACCGTTCGGGCTGAGCCCGTCGAAGCCTGGGCCATCGCGCCGCATGGTGGCAGCCCTTCGACAAGCTCAGGGCGAACGGGGGAGTGGTGCTGGCCCAAGGCGCGTGCAACCGTTCCGAAGTGCTTCCACTCGTTTTTGATTTCGTCCGTGTTCCCCAGTCGGCCAGGCTTTCATGGCCATTTCAGCAAAGCAATAGCAGCAACAGGAGACAACGCATGAGCAGCAAGACAACTTCCTTCACCCGCCGCCTGGCCCTCTCGGCCGTGGGCGCCGCCGCCTTCGCATTTGCCGCCCCTGCCATGGCGCAGGCCAACAAGACGGTGGTGGGCGTGGCCATTCCGTCGGCCACGCACGGCTTTACCGGCGGCATCGTGTACTGGGCCAACCAGGCCAAGAAGGACCTGGAGAAGGCCCACCCCGGCCTGCAGGTGATCGTGAAGACCGCAGGCGGTGCGCCCGAGCAGGCCAACCAGCTGCAAGACTTGGTGACGGTCAACAAGATCAATGCCCTGGTGATCTTCCCGTTCGAATCCGCCGCGCTCACCAAGCCCGTGGCCCAGGTCAAGGCCAAGGGCGTGTACGTGACGGTGGTGGACCGGGGCCTGACCGACACCAGCGCGCAGGATGCGTATGTGGCGGGCGACAACACGGCGTTTGGCCGCATTCCGGCCGAGTACATCGCCAAGGCGCTGGGCGGCAAGGGCAATGTGGTGGCCATGCGCGGCATTGCGACCACGCTGGACAACGAGCGCATGGACGCTTTCAACGCGGTGCTGAAGAACCACCCCGGCATCAAGCTGCTGGACGCGAAATACGCCAACTGGAACCGCGATGATGCCTTCAAGGTGATGCAGGACTACCTGACCCGCTTCCCGCAGATCGACGCCGTGTGGGCCGCCGACGACGACATGGCCGTGGGCGTGCTCAAGGCCATTGAGCAGTCCAAGCGCAAGGACATCAAGCTGGTGTTTGGCGGCGCGGGTGCCAAGGGCATGATCAAGACGCTGATGGACGGCAGCGACCCGCTGATCCAGGCCAATGTGTCGTACAGCCCCAAGTTCATCTACGACTCGATCAAGCTCACGGCCGAGGCGCGCATCAAGGGCGAGAAGCTGCCAGCCAAGACCATCATCCCGTCGGTGCTGATCACCAAGGAAACGGCGAAGGACTTCTACTTCCCCGATTCGCCGTTCTGATGGAGCACACAGGAGCCCAAGTGGCCTGATGGCGGCAGCGCTCAGATCGATGAGGACACCAGCCCGCGCACCCGCAGCGGCGCTGGGGATTGACTCCTTCTCCCCTCGCGGGAGAGGGTGGGGGAGAGGGGGGCGGCTGCACTAGCGCCGCGCCGGTTTCACTCCCCCTCTCCCCGGCCCT
>NZ_JBMIRS010000060.1:0-9819 GCF_049198005.1 Paracidovorax sp. MALMAid1276
GCTATTGGCTGCAAAAAGACGCCTTGCGGCCCATCCCGATCCGCACTACCACGCACTCGCGAGGGTTATGCAGGACATCCCTAGGTCTTGTGTGCTCAGCCCGCCCGCCGGGCCTGCAGCGGCGCTGCGCCAACGTCTTGCGTGGCCAGCGCGACGCCGCGCACCACATCGCCCACCACGATCACCGAAGGGCTGGCCAGCCCTTCGCGGGTGATGGTGGCGTGCAGCGCGCCCAGGGTGGTCACGGCGTGCCGCTGTTGCGGCAGGCTGGCGTGCTGGATGACGGCGACGGGCGTGTCGGCGGGCAGGCCCGTGAGCAGTTCCTGCTCGATGGTGGCGGCGCCGCTCACGCCCATGTAGATCACGAGTGTGAGCTTGGCATCGCGCGCCGTGGCGGCCAGCTGGCGCCAGTCGGTGCCGGCGTCGCCGGGCTTGGCGTGGCCGGTGACAAACACCACACCGTGGGCGTGCTCGCGGTGCGTGAGCGGCGCGCCCAGCGAGGTCAGGCCCGCCAGGCCTGCGGTGATGCCGTTGATGACGTCCACCTGCACGCCGGCAGCGCGCAAGTGTTCGACCTCTTCGCCGCCCCGGCCAAAGATGAACGGGTCGCCGCCCTTGAGGCGCACCACGTTCTCGCCTTCGTTCACGGCCATCAGCATCAGCTTTTCGATGAAGGCCTGGGGCGTGCTCTTGCAGCCGCCGCGCTTGCCCACATGCACGATGCGGGCCGTGGGCGAGGCATGCGCCACGATGGCGTCGCTCACCAGGTCGTCCACCAGCAGCACGGTGGCTGCCTGAATGGCCTTGAGCGCCTTGAGGGTGAGCAGGTCCGGGTCGCCAGGGCCCGCGCCCACCAGGGTGCAGCGGCCGCCTGCGTACGCAGCGGGCACGGGGTGGGACGGCGTGGGGCGGTTCATGGGGTTGTCTCCAGATCGGGCTGTTCGGTAGTGCGATCAGCAAGGTGCAAGATATGTTCCACCTGCCGCGCAATGGCGGGGGGGATGGGCAGCTCACCCGCCAGCACGCGGCGGGTGTACGCCGCCGTGGTGGCCACGTCGATCTCGGCGGGCAGGCCGGGCACTTCGCTGGCGGTGCCGGGCTGCTGTGCGTCCAGCACTGCGTGCGCGCCGTGCACAAAGCCGTCGTAGCGCGGCGTGCGGCGCGGGTCGGTGGCCACCTCGCCCTCCAGCCCGCGCGAGAGCAGGGCCGTCATGCCCAGCGTGCGGAAGGTGGCCTGCAGCATCTCGAAATACTCCGGGTGTGTGTAGGCCGTCACCACCACCGACGGCCCCGCGCACGGGTTCATCAGCTTGACCACGCTGTGGCCCGGGTTGCGCAGGCCCACCACCTCGCGCACGGCCAGCAGGCGCGCCAGCCCCGCATGCAGATGCTGGGTGTGGATGTGCCGCACGCTGCCGTTTGCTATCGTTTCAGGAGCTGTCAAGTCAGGCACATCAAGCGCTAGAAGCACATCAGAGGCCAAAATGCGGCGCGCCTCGGTGCGCATGCCATGCAGCAGCACGGGCAGGCCTTCGCGCGCCAGCAGCAGTGCCAGCAGCGGCGTGAGCACGGGCAGCTTGCGCGCGCCGTTGTAGCTGGGCAGCACGATGAGCGGGCGGTCGGTGGCCGGCAGCTCGGTCAGGCGCTGGTGGGTGGCGTCCAGAAAACCGCACATCTCCTCGGCCGTCTCGCCCTTGATGCGCATGGCCAGGCAAAACGCGCCCACCTCCAGGTCGCTCACCTGCCCATCGAGCACCTGGCCGAACAGGTCGGCAGCCTGCTCGCGCGACAGCGGCTTGGCGCCGCGCGCGCCGCGGCCTATTTCCTTGATGTACTGAGCGATGGCCATGGTTCTTGGTGGTGAGACTTGTGAAACAGGGCTCCAGCGGCGTTATTGCGGCTTGCCGTACGCACGTACTGTCTGCGCCGCAATGCCTTGCTAGTGTCCCGAGTTAGAAGTTCGTTGAAAAAATAAAGATGTCGAAATCGTTGTCAGGCAAGGCGCAAACCACAGCGATAGCCGTAGCTATCGCGAGGATTTGCAACGCCGCATGGCGGCGATTCTCGACATCTTTATGAAACGAACTTCTAACTCGGGACACTAGCGCCCTGTTGCACAAGTCCGGAGATCTCGGGGGGTGTTCAGTGCATATTTTCCGGTAAACCTGCCAACTTTTGGTTATATGGCGGCCTGCGCAACCGGCTTGGTTGCCAGCGGCCCGGTCATCCGCACCATGCGTTTGAGCTCCGGCACGCACGATCCGCAGTTGGTGCCGCAGCGCAGCGTGCCCTGCAGCTGCGCCAGACGGTCCTCGTCGGTGCCGTGGCAGCGGGCCAGCTCGGTGGTGATGGCGGCGTCCGTGACGTTGAAGCAGGTGCATACCGGCTTGCCGCGCGACTGCACGGCCACGGGCGCCTTGGCGCCGGGCACGAGCAGTAGGCGGCCGTACGACTGGGCGGGCAGCTCTTCCTGCAGCAGGGTCTTGAGCCAGCCTTCGGCGCTGGTGTTGCCCGCCAGCACCACGCCCTCCAGCGTCGCGGCGCCATCGGGCTTGCGCGCCAGGCGGGCGGCGCGGCGCTGGCCGCGCTTCTTGTCCGCATAGCGCTGGGTGTCGGCGCCATCCAGGCCCAGCAGCTGCTCGATGCGCTCCAGCGTGGCATCGGGCGGCGCTTCGTGGGCGGCGGCGCGCAGCAGCACGCCCATGCGCTCGCGGCCGGGCTGGTCCAGCGGCGTGTTGTTGCTGAAGGGTACGCAGCTGGCAAACGGAAACTGCGCCATCAGCTCGGCCAGTGCTTCGCGCGTGGCCTGGGCGTGGCCCTCGGGCAGCCAGGCCATGGCCAGCAGCGTCCAGGGCAGCTCGGCCTTCAGGATCTTCACCGCCGCGTGCTTCAACTCGGGCTGCTTGGACGTGGGGCAATAGGCGGAGGTGGTGATGGCATTCACGCCGGCCAGCCGCTCTCCGGTGGACGAGCTGCCGCTCAGGAACTCGCTGCCCCAGTGCATGGCCATGAAGGCCTGCGACGGGCCCACCGTGGCATCGGCGACGGCGGGCACCACGATGGAGCCGCGTTTGCTGGTCACGTGCACCAGGTCGCCGCTGGCCAGCTGCCGCAGCGCCATGTCGTCGGGGTGCATCTGCACGCTGGGCTCAGCCACGTGGCCGAACAGCCGGCCCAGCTGGCCGGTGCGGGTCATGCCGTGCCACTGGTCGCGCAGGCGGCCCGTGGTCAGACTGAACGGGTAGCGCGACTCGCGGGGCTCGGCCACCGGCTTGAAGGCGTGGGCGGCAAAACGCGCACGGCCATCGGCGGTGGGGAACACGCCGTCCTCATACAGCCGCGCCTTGCCCTGGGCGGGCACCGACAGCGCAGGCGCGCCGCTCTCGTCGGGGGGCGTGGCTGGGTCGGCCGGCAGCGGCCATTGCTGCGGGCCTGCGGTGTCCAGCAGCTGCCACGACAGGCCCGTGATGTCGAGGTCGCGCCCGCGTGTGCTTTCGCGGTGCTCGTTCCACACCGCTTCGGCACCCTCGTCGGCGTTGTCGGTGGTGTAGGGGAACAGCGTGGTCGCACCCGGGCGCAGCCGGGCCTCCAGCAGGCGCGCAAACTGCACCGCAATCGCCCAGTCGTGCCGCGCCTCGCCCGGCGCGGGCACGGCGGTGCGCACGCGCGAGATGCGGCGTTCGCTGTTGGTGACGGTGCCTGTCTTCTCGCCCCAGGTGGTGGCGGGCAGCAGCAGGTCGGCATAGCCGCAGGTGGCGGCGGTGGCAAAGGCCTCCTGCACCACCACGAACTCGGCGCGCTGCAGGGCGCGGCGCACGGTGGCCTGGTCGGGCATGCTCTGCGCGGGGTTGGTGCAGGCAATCCACAGGGCCTTGATCTCGCCATCGGCCGCGGCCTGGAACATCTCCACCGCCGTCTTGCCGGGCCGCTCGGGCACGCTGGGCACGCCCCAGAGGGCGGCCACCTCGGCGCGGTGCTGCGGGTTGGCCAGGTCGCGGTGGGCGCTGAGCAGGTTGGCCAGGCCTCCCACCTCGCGCCCGCCCATGGCGTTGGGCTGCCCCGTCAGGCTGAAGGGGCCGGCGCCGGGCTTGCCGATCTGCCCCGTGGCCAGGTGCAGGTTGATCAGCGACGCATTCTTGGCCGTGCCGCTCGTGCTCTGGTTCAGGCCCTGGCAGTAGAGGCTGAGCGTGGCCTTGGACTGCGCAAACCAGCGCGCCGCCGTGGTGAGGTCGGCCACCGAAATGCCGCACACCCCGGCCACGCGCTCGGGCGTGCAGTCGGCCACCAGCGCCTCGAGCGCGTCGAAGCCCGTGGTGTGGGCGGCGATGTAGCCCGCGTCCAGCCAGCCTTCGCGCAGCATCAGGTGCAGCATGCCGTTGAACAGCATCACGTCGCTGCCGGGCTGCAGGGGCAGGAACAGGTCGGCCATGCCCGCGGTGTCGGTGCGGCGCGGGTCGGCCACGATGATCTTCATGCCCGGGTTGGCGGCGCGCGCGTCTTCGATGCGGCGGAACAGGATGGGGTGCGCCCAGGCCGCGTTGCTGCCCACGATGAACAGGCACTGCGCGTGGTTCACGTCGTCATAGCAGGCGGGTGGCGCGTCGGCGCCCAGTGTCTGCTTGTAGCCGGCCACGGCGCTGCTCATGCACAGGCGCGAATTGGTGTCGATGTTGTTGGTGCCGATGAGGCCCTTGGACAGCTTGTTGAAGACGTAGTAGTCCTCGGTGAGCAGCTGGCCGCTCACATAGAAACCGACGGCGTCCGGGCCGTGTTCGCGGATGGTGCGGGCAAAGCGGTCGGCAGCCATGCCGAGCGCGGTGTCCCACGGCACGGGCAGGGCGGCGGCGTCGCGCTGCGCCCTGTGCAGAGGGCGCAGAAGGCGGGTTTGCAGCGCGATGGGCCGGGCTGCGGTGAGGTGCAGCGTGGAGCCCTTGGTGCACAGGCGGCCGAAGTTGGCGGGGTGGGACGGGTCGCCGCGCACGCCGGTGATCTGGCTGCCGTCGCTTTCAATGATCACGCCGCAGCCTACGCCGCAGTAGGGGCAGGTGGATTGGGTTTCTTGCATGGCGCGCTCGTGGTCTGTGTTGTTGTGGTGGTTCAGGTTGCTGTGGCCGGGGTGGGCTCAGGGGCCGGTCGGATCATGGGCGGCTTGGCGCGGCACATCGGCGCGGCATCACGCGGCGAGCGCGGCATACAGCCCCGTCACCCGGTCCATGCTGGCCAGCAGGTTTTCGCTGGCGACGAACACGTCGGACAGCTGGCGCGCCACGTTGGCCGTCGCGCCATGGTTCTGCATGCGTTGCAGGGCGGCGTCGAAAAACACCCACTGGCCGTCGGCCAGCTGCAGCTCCTGCCGGATCCGGTCGGTGGCCTCGGGGGCCTTGCGCAGCACGTCCATGGCGGCGACGAATTCCGTGCGCGCCCGGCCGATCTCGGTGATGGCGGCCGGCGCGTCCACCGGCAGCTGCGCCGCCAGGTAGAACTTGGCCATGCGCTGGCTGAGCATGCGCTGGCGCCCGGCCACGTTGACCAGATGCCCCACGGGCTTGCCCGACGCCGATTCGTACTGCACCGTGCCCTGGTGGGCCAGGGCCAGCACCTTGGCGTCGGCCTGCAGCATGGCGGGTGCGTTGGCGAGCGCGGGGGCTCCCACCAGCAGCGCAGCCTTGTGGGTGGACCACGCGGCTTCGAGCTGGCCGTAGGTGTCGCGGATCGGAGCGCTGGGCGCATAGGCCTTGAGTTCGGACAGCTGCCGCTCGAACAGCGCGACGGACTGCTCCAGCACCTGTTTCGCGGCGGGCTCCTGCACCTTGTGCACCAGCGCCAGCCAGGCCTTGCCCATGCGCTGGCTCAGCATGCGCTGGCGGCCGGCCTTGTTGATCGCGTCGTTGAGGTGGGCGACCTGGGCCTGCGCAGCCCGGGGAGCCAGCGCGAGACCCCATGCGGCAGCCACCGTGGCGCCCGCGCCCGCCAGCAGGGTGCGGCGCGGCAGCGCGTGGGTGTGGGGCGCTTGAAGGGGATGGGTGTGGGTCGCTGTCATGGTGGACTCGTGGCGCGTGCGGCGGGGGGTGGGACGGTGAGAAACAACGAGGCGCTGCGTCATTGCGCGCTGGCGGGGCCGAACATGAGCAGGTCGCGGATCTCGTCCACCGTGCGGCCTTCGCGCAGCAGCTCGAAGTACCAGCTGCCATCCACCGTGTCGCCATACAGGCAGGCACCCACCAGCTTGTCGCCCTTGATCACCAGCTTCTTGTACGAGCCGCTCATGGGGTCGCTCATCACGATCTCCTCCGTGCCTTCACCGCCCTGAAAGTCACCGGCGCTGAACAGATCGATGCCGGTGACCTTGAGCTTGGTCGAGGTCTGCGAGCCCTTGTAGCGGTCGATGCCCATCTCGGCCAGGTGGTTGGCCAGCACCTTGCCCTGCTCGAACAGCGGCGCCACCAGGCCATAGGCGATGCCGCGGTGCGCCGCGCATTCGCCCACCGCGTAGATGCGCGCATCGGTCACGGTCTGCAGCGTGTCGCTGACCACGATGCCCCGGTTCACATGCAGGCGCATCTTCTCGGCCAGGGCCGTGTTGGGGCGGATGCCCACGGCCATCACGACCAGGTCGGCCGGCACCTGGGTGCCATCCTTGAACTTCACGGCCGCCACACGCCCGTCGGGGCCGGCGACCAGCTCCTGCGTCTGTGCATTGAGCAGGAACTGCATGCCCCGCTCCTGCAGCGAATGCTGCAGCATCGTGCCGGCCACGTCGTCCAGCTGGCGTTCCAGCAGCGTGTTGGCCACGTGCACCACGGTGGCCTGCATGCCGCGCTTCATGAGGCCGTTGGCGGCCTCCAGCCCCAGCAGCCCGCCGCCGATGACGACCGCGTGCCGGTAGGTGGCGGCGGCCTCGATCATGGCCTGGGTGTCGGCAATGTCGCGGTAGGCGAGCACGCCCGGCAGATCCTTGCCCGGAATGGGCAGGATGAAAGGGTTGGACCCCGTGGCGAGAATCAGCCGGTCGTATTCGGCGGTGAGGGTTTCGCCCGCCGCGCCCCGGGCCGTGACCGTGCGGCGCACGCGGTCCACGTCGGTCACCGTAAAGCCGGTGTGCAGCGTGATGTGGTGGTCGGCATACCACTGCCGGTCGTTCAGGATGATCTCGTCCAGCGTCTGCTCGCCGGCCAGCACTGGCGACAGCAGGATGCGGTTGTAGTTGGGGTGCGGCTCGGCGCCGAACACCGTGATGTCATACAGGTCGGGCGCAATCTTGAGCAGCTCTTCCAGCGTGCGCACGCCGGCCATGCCGTTCCCCACCATCACCAGCTTGAGCTTTTTCATCGTGATCCACTCCGTTCGTTCATCCGTCAGCCCGTCAGCCCGTCAGTCCGACCGGTCAGCCTCGGCTGCGCGAAAACAAACAAAAAAGGCGTCCACACGGTGGGGCTTCGACATCGATTCGAAACCGCACGTGGGGACGCCATCGTCCTTGCAGCCCGCCCGTGCGCCTTTGCACCGATGGGCTGCGTGGCCCCGACTGGGCCGTTGCGCCTGTGGCAAGCAATGCCCATGCCAGACGCCGAGCGGCGGCGTGCACTGAACCCGGGCCACCCCCTGGAGGGCCGCAGCCGCAGGGCCTGAACGGGGCCGCACAGGGCTCTCAGGCGATGGCCGGGAGTTGATGGGGTGGCGACAAGGCCGTGTGTTGTGCGGACCTTGAGCACAATCCGCACATGTCTGGCGCACGCCCTCCGTGCCCGGATGGGTGCATGGCCGGGCGCCATGCACCACCTTGGGCACGAAACATGCGTGGAGCTGGTGCATGAGCTTTGAACTGGACCATGGCCTGACCTCCCAGGCCGGACGCAAGGAAGTGAACGAAGACTTCGCCGCACTGGTGGCCGGGCAGGGCCGCGAACGCGAGCGGGGCTGCGTGGCTGCCATTGCCGATGGCGTGAGCGCGGGGGGCAATGGCCGCGAGGCGGCGCAGACCACGGTGAACACGCTGATGAGCGACTACTTCGCCACGCCCGAGACCTGGGACACCACCGTGGCGCTGGACCGGGTGCTGAGCGCACACAACGGCTGGCTCGCGTCGATGAACCGGCGCCGCCAGCCGGCCGTGGGGCTGACCACCGTCACGGCGCTGGTGCTGCGCGGGCAGTCGTACACCCTGGCGCATGTGGGCGACACGCGGGCCTATCTGCTGCGCGAGGGGCGGCTGCAGCTGCTGACGGCCGACCACGTGATGTCGCAGCGCGACTTTGCCCACCAGCTCACCCGCGCCATGGGTCTGGACGACCATGTGGTGGTCGACTACAGCCAGGGCGAGGTGCGCAGCGGCGACCTGTTTGTGCTGGCCTCGGACGGCGTGCATGGCAGCCTGCCCGAACGCGAGCTGCGCCAGCTGCTGCGCAACGGCAGCCAGCCTGCCCAGGCGCTGAGCGAAGAGCTGGTGCAGGCCGCGCTGCGCCGGGGCAGCAGCGACAACGCCACCGCGCTGGTGGTGCGCGTGCAGGGCGCGCAGGAAGCCACGCTGCAGGACGAGTCCCGCCGCGCCCGACAACTGCCGGTGCTGCCCCTGCTCAAGGTGGGCGACCGCGTGGACGGGTTGGTGGTGACGGCCCTGGTGGCCGACAGCGGCATCCATCGCATCTACCAGGTGCGCCACCCTCCCACGCAGCGCCTCTATGCGCTCAAGACCCTGGTGCCCGCCCGCGCGCACGACGCCGAAGAGCGCGCCACGCTGGCGCACGAGGCCTGGGTGGCGCGGCGCATGCAGTCCGGCCACGCCGCCGTGCACCTGGCGCGGCTCAACAATTGGCCCCCGGACACCGGGCCCACCGGGGCCCCGGCCCCGAATGCCGCGACCGCACACGACCTGCCGCCCGGCGCCAGCGCGTTCTACCTGCTGTACGACTGGCACGCCGGTGAAACCCTGGGTCAGCGCCTGCGCGGCCAGCAGCCGCTGTCGGTGGCGCAGTCGGTGTCGCTGGTCATGCAGGCCGCGCAGGTGCTGGGCTGGCTGCACCGCCAGGGCGTGGTGCACCGCGACATCAAGCCCGACAACCTGCACCTGGGCGACGACGGCGTGCTGCGCGTGCTGGACCTGGGCGTGGCCCTGTCGGGCCGCGAGCCTGAAGCCACCCGCAGCCTGCACGCGGGCACCCCCAGCTACATGAACCCCGAACAATGGCCGGGCTATGAGCGCGGCGGCGACGCCGAAGGGCAGCTGCCCGACGCGGGCAGCGATCTGTTCGCCCTGGGCGTCACGCTGTACCAGTTGCTCAGCCACGGCCGCCTGCCCTATGGCGAGGTGGTGCAGTACCAGCTGGGGCGTTACCACCGCGACCCCGTGGCCCCCAGCCGCCACAACCCCGGCGTGCCCATCTGGCTTGACCACGTCGCGCTGAAGGCCGTGGCGCGCCACCGCGCGCAACGCTTCGAAACCGCCGAGGAAATGCTGCTGGCGCTGGAGCGCGGCGCGTCCCGGCCCCTATCGGCCCCCGGCCAGCAGCCGCTGATGCAGCGCGACGCCACCGCCGTGTGGAAGATCGCGCTGGCGGTGAGCGTGCTGGTGAACCTGTTGCTGGTGTACTGGCTGCTGTTTTTGCCGCGATAGCAGGGTTTGCTGCAAAAATAATAGCTGCAGACGCTTTTTAGATAAGCGCTGGGGCGGAATTTTGCTTGAACTTTCACCAGCGTTTCGAGCGGGATGCTGATGCTCCCTCTCCCCGTGCGGGAGAGGGCCGGGGAGAGGGGGTGAACAGGCACTGCCCCGTGCAAGCGCCCCCTCTCCCCAACCCTCTCCCGCGAGGGGAGAGGGGGCAG
>NZ_JBMIRS010000185.1:0-568 GCF_049198005.1 Paracidovorax sp. MALMAid1276
GATAAGCGCTGACAGCTATCGTTTGCATAGCGCCCACATCCGAGCCCGCTTCGGGCTCGCTGAGGGCAAACGCCGCAATCAGCTCGCCGCGCGCCACGCCCTGCAGGTAGTGCGCCTGCTGCGCCGGGCTGCCCGCCAGCGTGATCGCACCGCTGCCCAGGCCCTGCATCGCAAACGCAAAGTCCGCCAGCGGCGAGTGGTAGGCCAGCGTCTCGCGCAGCAGCACCAGCGCGCGCGAGTCGAGCGCAGGCAGTGCGCCGCCGTGCGCAGCGGGCACGCAGTAACGCAGCCAGCCGCCCGCACCCAGGCGCCGCACCCAGTCGCGGCAGGCAGCGCGGTCGTCGGTTTCATCGACCTGCTGCGCAGCCGCCCAGGGCACCAGGCCCTCGGCCAGCGTGCGGTGGGCGTCGTCAAAGAAGGGCAGAGCCAGGTGCGCCGTCGAGGGCGGGCAGGGGGCGGGGGGCGTTGCAACGTGCATGGTGGGTGAGGGGGCTGTTTGAATGTCACACCCGTTCGGGCTGAGCCTGTCGAAGCCTTGCGCAGCGCTTCGACGGGCTCAGCGTGAACG
>NZ_JBMIRS010000186.1:0-2318 GCF_049198005.1 Paracidovorax sp. MALMAid1276
GGCGCTTCGACAGGCTCAGCGTGAACGGGTGGGGGGAGTGCAGTAGGGAAGGGCGCTCGGGTTTCGGTGTTGGCCTTCTGCGCTTACTTCGCAGCGGTGCGCAGCACCGCCGTGTCGTCCGTCCAGCCTCCACCCAGCGCCTTCATCAGCACCAGGCGCGTGTCGAGCTGGCGCGCGCGCAGGTCCACGGCCAGGCGGCGCTGGGCCAGCACCTGGCTCTCGGTGGAAAGCACCACCAGGTAGCTGCCCAGGCCCGCGCGGTAGCGCTCCTGCGCAAAGCGGTAGGCCTTTTCGGCGCTGGCCAGGGCGTCGTCCTGCAGCGCCTGCTGGCGGGTGAGCGACTGCACCGAAGCGATGGCGTCGCCCGCTTCCTTCACGGCATCCAGCACTGCGCCGTTGTATTGCGCGATGGCCGCATCGAGTTCGGCCTGGCGGCCGCCCAGCTGGGCGCGCAGTCGGCCACCGTCAAAGATCGGCAGGCGCAGCGCGGGCGTCACGCCCATCTGGCGCGAGCCGGCGTTGAACAGCCGGTCCAGCCCCAGCGCATTCAGGCCGATGAAGGCGCCGATGTTGATGTTGGGATAGAACTCGCTCTTCGCGCTGTTCACACCTTGCGTCGCCGCTTCCACACGCCAGCGCGCGGCCACCACGTCGGGCCGGCGGCCCAGCAGGTCGGCGCCCAGCACCTCGGGCACGGGCGCGGCCTGCAGCGCGGCCAGGCGGGGGGTGAGGCGGGCCAGCGCATCGGGCGCCTGCCCGGTCAGCACGGCCAGCTGGCGGCGCGTCAGCGTGATCTGCTCGTCCAGCGCCTCGATCTGGGTGCGGGCGTCGGGCACGGCGGCCTGGGCCTGGGTCAGCTCGACTTGGCTGTCCAGGCCTGCGGCGGTGCGCTGCTGCGTGAGCTGGCGCTGTTCCTCGCGCTGGGCCACGTCGCGCTGCGCCACCAGGCGGGCCAGGGCCACGTAGCTGCGGCCCACCTGGGCGGCCAGGGTGTTGGCGGCGGCGGCGGTGTCGGCCTGCGCGGCGCGGGCCTGGCCCAGCGCGGCCTGCAGCTCGGCCGCGTGCTGGCCGAAGAAGTCGGGCGACCAGCTCAGCGAGGCCTGCACGGTGCCGCTGTTGTAGGTGTTGCCTGCAATGGGGGCGGGGACCAGGCCGTTGGCGGTATAGCGCTGGCGCGTGGCGTCCACGCCAAGAGTGGCTTGGGGGCCGTTGGCGGCTTCGCGCACCTGGCTCAGCGCAATGGCCTGCTCCAGCCGTGCACGGCCCACGGCCAGGCTGGGGTTGCCTTGCAGGGCGGTGTCGACGAGCGTGTTGAGCTGCGCGTCGCCCAGGGTGGTCCACCACTGCGCGGGCGCAGCGGCGTCCGGGACGGCTGCGCTCAGGCCCACGGCCGAAGGGGTGGTGGGGGCCAGAGGCGTGTGCGGCGCACCGGGGCTGGCGCAGCCCGCCAGCAGCATCGCTGCGGCCAGCGCCAGGGCCGACACGGCGACGTGGGCGGCCAGTGCCGAGCGAATGGAGGGCTGGGTGCGGGCCGACGGGGAGGGGGTGTTCACAAGGTTCTCCGGGATGGTTTTAGGGTGTTGTGGGGAGATCAGGGCGACCGGCTGCGTATTCAGTCGGCATCTGTGCTGCGCGGCTGGCGCAGGGCCTCGCCATTCACCAGCATGCGGCGCAGCAGGCGCAGCAGCAGCTGCCATTCGTCGTGGGTGAAGTCGCTCAGATGGGTGTTGAGCACATCGGCCAGCACGGGCGGAACCTTGTCCGCCACGGCCTGGCCTTCCGGCGTCAGCGCGAGCTGCACCACGCGGCGGTCGGTGGTGGAGCGTTCCCGCACCACAAGGCCCTTGGCCTCCAGCCGGTCAAGCGCCCGGGTCATGGCGGCCGGGTCGGTCTCCAGGTCGCGCGCCAGGCTGGCCACGGTGGTATTCGCGCTCAGCGAAATCTTGAACAGCGGCAGCCACTGGGCGTAGGTCAGGTCGTGTGTGGAGAGCTGCGCGTCGGCCTGGGTGCGGATGGACGACATGACCTTGCGCATCAGGTAGCCCACGCTGTCTTCCGGCGGAAGGTGGCCGGCACTGTAGAAGCCGGGGCGGGGTGCCGAGGGAGCGGAAGAAGAGGTCATGGCGGGTGAATTTAATTGACTAGTCAATGATTGTCTTGGCAATTAATAAACACCTGACTCGGGATCAGGGTTATGACCAGGTCAACTGCTATGAAAATAGGAGCTATGAGCGCTTGCTGAATAAGCGCTCAAGGCAAAAATGCCTGACTATGTACATGCCTCAGATGCCTGCCCCCCATCCGTTCGGGCTGAGCTT
>NZ_JBMIRS010000192.1:0-16220 GCF_049198005.1 Paracidovorax sp. MALMAid1276
CGCAGCAGAACGCCGCGCTGGTGGAAGAAAGCGCCGCGGCCGCTGGCAGCCTGAGCGGCCAGGCCGACCAGCTGGTGCAGGCGGTGGCTGTGTTCCGGCTGCGGCACCCGCAGAACGCCGGGGCGGGAGTGCATGCGTTGCCCGCGCCGCAGGGTTGACGCCCTGCAAACGGCGCAAGTATCGATTGCTATTTTATTGATAGCTTCAAACACTTATACAGCAAGCGCTGAAGCCCAAAAATACTAATAAACCCCGCCTGCCTGGCGCAGCGCAAACCCCGCAGGCCCTGGGTCAGTCCACCGTCACGTTCGCGTTCTTCACCACCTGCGCCATGCGCGCGGCTTCGCTCTTGAAGAAGGCGGCGGCCTGATCGGGCGGCGTGAGCTTGATCTCGTAGCCCTGGGCGATGAGCGCGTCGCGCGCCTCGGGCATGTCCATGGCGGCCTTGAAGCCGTTGTACAGCCGGGCCAGCTCGGCCTTGGGCAGTCCGGCGGGGGCCACGGGCGCGATCCAGCCGTCCAGCTCGTACCCGGCCAGGCCCTGCTCGGCAATGGTGGGCACGCCGGGCAGCGACGGAACGCGGGCGGCCGTGGTCACGCCCAGCGCACGCAGGGTGCCGGCCTTGATGTGCGGCGCCGCAGGCGCCACGGCCACCACGCCCAGCTGCACCTGGCCGCCCAGGATGTCGTTCATCAGCGGGCCCATGCCGCGATAGGGAATGTGCTTGATGTCGAGCTTGGCCCGGTCGACGAACATGGCCGCGCCCAGGTGCAGGATGGTGCCGTTGCCGGACGAGCCGTAGTTGAGCACGCCCGGTTTCGCCTTGGCCAGCGCAACCAGCTCCTGCACCGTCTTGGCGGGCACCGAGGGGTGGGCCACCAGCACAAAGGGCGTGGCCCCGAGGATGGTGATGGGCGTGATGTCGGCCAGCGAGTCGAACGGGATGTTCTTGTACACGCTGGGGTTGACCACGTGGTTGTTGGATACGACCCCGATCACCGAGCCGTCCTTCGGCGCCCGCACGATCTGCGTGGTGCCGGTGACGCCGCCCGCGCCCGGCAGATTCTCGATGACCACGGGCTGGCCCAGCGCCTTGGCCAGGCTGGTGCTGATGGCGCGGATGGCGCCGTCCGCCCCCGAGCCAGCCGACAGCGGCAGGATCACGCGCAGCGGCCTGCCGTCGCCCTGGGCACGGGCCAGGCGGGGCAGGCCCCAGGCTGCGGCGCCCAGTGCGGCCGCGCCGGTGGCAAGGGCCTGGCGGCGCGTGAGCACGCCGCGAGCGGCAGACATGGCAGACGTGGCGGGGGATGAAGCGGGGGCGTTGGCGATGCGCGGCATGGGTTTGTCTCCGGTCGTGGTCAGGGGGTCCTGGACGGTGGTCTGCGCCACATCGCGATGCCCAGGGGTGGTTTCGAAAAAATCAGGCGATGGCCCCGGCGGCATGCAGCGCCGCCACCTCTTGCGCCGTGTAGCCCAGGCCTTGCAGCAGCTCGGCCGTGTGCTGGCCCAGGCGCGGCGGGTCGCAGCGCACGTCCAGGCGCTGGCCGTCCAGGCGAAGCGGCATCAGGGTGATCTGGGCGGTTTGTCCGGCACGTTCGCCATCGGGCAGCGTGATGTCGGCCAGACCGCCCGTGGCCTGCAGGTGCGGGTCGTCAAACAGTTCTTCGGGGCGGCGGATGGGGGCGAAGGGCAGGCCATGGCGTTCGAAGACCGCAGCCAGCTCGTCGGCCGTGTGCTGCGCCAGGCGCTCGCGCAGCACGGGCATCAGCGTGGGGCGCGCACGCACCCGGGCGTTGTTGGTGGCCAGGCCAGCATCGGCCTTCAGGTCGGCATAACCCATGGCGTCGCAGAAGGTCTGCCACTGCGCATCGCTCACGGCGGCCAGAAAGATCTGCCCGCCGTCCTTCACGCTGAACACGTCGTACACCGCCCACGACGAAATGCGGTCGGGCATGGGGGCGGCGGGCTGGCCCGTGACGGCGTACTGCATCATGTGCTGGCCGACCAAGAACACGTTGTTCTCGAACAGGGCCGAGTCCACCTCCTGCCCACGCCCGGTGATGCCACGCTGCATCAGCGCGGCCATCGCGCCAATCGCGCCAAACATGCCGCCCATGATGTCGTTCACGCTGCTGCCCGCGCGCAGCGGGTCGCCAGGGCGGCCGGTCATGTAGGCCAGGCCACCCATCATCTGCACCACCTCGTCGAGCGCCGTGCGGTGCTCGTAGGGGCCGGGCAAAAAGCCCGTGTGGTTGACGTAGATGAGGCGCGGGTTGAGCGCACTCAGTGCCGCGTAGTCCAGGCCGTATTTCGTCATGACGCCGGGCTTGAAGTTCTGCGCCACCACATCGGCCGAGGCAGCCAGCTTGCGCGCCGCCGCCAGACCCTCGGGGCTGCGCAGATCGAGCGCAATGCTCTTCTTGTTGCGGTTGAACATGGGGAAAAAGCCCGCGCCCGCGCCCAGCAGATGGCGCGTGCGGTCGCCGTCCACCGGTTCGACCTTGATGACCTCGGCCCCCAGGTCGGCCAGCACCATGCCGCAGGTGGGGCCCATGACCATGTGGGTGAACTCCACCACGCGCAGGCCTTCGAGCGGCAGGCGGGGGGACGGGGGGGCGGCGGGTGTGTCGTTCATGGTCAGAAATGGCAAATGAAGGTCAGGCCACTGCGGCTTCGCGCAGCGCGGTGGGTGCGGCATTCTGCGGCAGGCCCGCCTGCCACAGCGTGCCGTGCAGGGTCTCGCCCGCCAGCCAGCCCGCCACACGCTGGCGCAGCGCGAGCAGCGCAGTCACGTCGACGCCGGTGGCAACGCCCATGCGCTCCAGCATGAACACCAGGTCTTCGGTGGTGGCATTGCCGCTGGCGCCCGGCGCATGCGGGCAGCCGCCGATGCCGGCCAGGCAGGCGTCAAAACGGGTGATGCCGGCCTGCCAGGCGGCGTAGACGTTGGCCAGGCCCATGCCGCGCGTGTCATGGAAGTGCGCGCAGGCCAGGCGGTCGCCCACCAGCGCACGCGCCTTGCCAAACAGGCGGGCGACGGACGCAGGGTCGGCATAGCCCACGGTGTCGGCCAGGCTCACGCGGTCGGCACCGGCATCGAGCAGGGCCTGCATCAGGCGCAGCACCTCGGCCTCGGCCACCTCGCCCTGCAGAGTGCAGCCAAAGGCCGTGCCCACGCCGCCTTCGATCAGCGTGCGGCGGCCGCTGGCGTCGCGCAGCGCGCGGATGCGGGCCACCTCGGCCACCACCTCGTCGGGGGTCTTGCGCAGGTTGGCCAGGCTGTGGGCGTGGCTGGCGGACAGGGGCACGATCATCAGGTCGGCGCCGCACTCCAGCGCGCGCTCGGCACCCTTGAAGTTGGGCACCAGCACCGAGGCCACCAGGCCGGGCAGCGTTTTGGCGTGGGCCAGCACCTCGGCGGTGTCGGCCAGCTGGGGCAGCAGGCGGGCGGGCACGAAGGAGCCCACCTCGATCTCGCGCTGGCCGGCCGCGTAGGCGGCGTTGATCCATTCGATCTTGTGCGCGGTGGAGACCACCGTGGCAATGCTTTGCAGGCCGTCGCGCAGGCCCACTTCGCGCACGGTGGCCCGGGGCGGGGGGGCGAAAGCGGTGGAAGCAAAAGCGGGGGAGGAGGAGGCGCTCATGGTGCTTTCTCGGGCGTAAGGTGTTCTGGCGTGAATTCTAGAAATTCCGAAACGATTCAGTAACGACATTTCGGAAGCCATATCATTCCAAACCAGAACACCACAATACGGAGCCGCTACGATGCGCAACCTCGACCTTCAGACGCTGCGGCTGTTTGCGGCCGTGTGCGAGCAGCACAGCATTGCACGCGTGGCCGAGCAGGAGTCCATCGTGGGCTCGGCGATCAGCAAGCGGCTGGCACAGCTGGAAGACACGGTGGGCACCCGGCTGCTGGTGCGCAAGCGGCGCGGCGTGGCGCCCACCCCGGCGGGCGAAACCCTGCTGGAGCACGCGCGCACCATGCTGGCCAGCGTGGGGCAGATCGAGCGCGACATGGCGGCCTATGCCACCGGCACGCGCGGCCATGTGCGCATGCTGGTCACGGCCTCGGTCATGGCCGAGTCGCTGGCCGACGATGTGGCGGCCTTTTTGCAAGACCCGGCGCACCGCGACATCCAGATCAGCCTGGAAGAGCGCGTGAGCCCGGAGGTCGTGCAGGGCATTCGCGATGGCAGCGCATCCATCGGCATCTGCTGGGACGCGGCAGACCTTGCAGGCCTGGAAACGCGCGCCTACCGCCACGACCACCTGGCCGTGGTGGCGCACCAGTCGCACCCCGTGGCCCAGCTGCAGAGCGTGCGCTTTGCCGACGTGCTGGAGCACGAGTTCGTGAGCATGCCCGCGCTGAGCGCGGTGCAGGTGCTGCTGGCGCGCGCGGCGGCGGTGGAGGGAAAACTGCTGGCCCACCGGGTGCTGGTGTCCAACTTCGACGCGGCGCTGCGCGTGGTGCGCGCCAACCTGGCGATCAGCGTGGTGCCGCGCGAGGTGGCCCAGCCATTCGCCGATTCGGCGCCGGTGCGCATCGTGCCACTCAGCGACACCTGGGCCCGGCGGCGGTTCGCCATCTGCTACCGAAGCGGCCACAGGCTGCCGCTGGCGGCCCAGCTGCTGGTGGATTACCTCGCCCGGCAGGGCCACCCTGCCGAGGGCCCCTGAACCGTGGCCGGTGCGCAACGTTTTGGCGGCCAATATCCTATTTTCCGCCCACAGCGCATACCTGTCGTACGTTGAGAGCTACCAAACTTGTAGCAAAACAGGTTCCGCGCTATAGTTTCAGCCATCCACGGGCCCGGCCCGGATCGAGACCCAACACTTGCGCGAGGAGAAGCGTCCATGAGCTCCAAAGAAAATGCTTCCATTAACCAGCTCTTCGAGAAACTCGAATGCCGTTACGCCCTGCGCGTACTGTGGGCACTGAAAGACGGCCACCCTCAAACCTTCCGCCTGCTGCAGGACAGCGTCGGCGGCATCACCCCCAACACCCTCAACACCCGCATCAAGGAGCTGCGCGAAGCCGGCTTTGTGGACCACGGCAGCGACGGCTACACCGTCACGCCCTCGGGCTCCGACCTGCTCAAGCGTCTGTCCGACGTGCAGGCTTTCGCCACCCGCTGGGTGGCCGGCCGCGCCAAGAAGGCCTGAGCGCCCCCCTTCCCCCCCCCTTGCGGCGGCCGTCCGCAAGCGCCGAGCCCCGCCGGAGCCACCTCCGGGCGGGGCTTTCGTTAAAATGATGGGTCAAAACAGCCTCCACCGCTTATCCATCAAGCGATGGCAGCTATATTTTTAATAGCAATCAAGGAATTCACCATGGCATTGACCACCACCCCTTCCGGCCTGCAGTACGAAGACACCACCGTGGGCGAAGGCGCCGAAGCCACCAAGGGCCAGAACGTGTCGGTGCACTACACCGGCTGGCTGTACAACAACGGCGAGCAAGGCGCCAAGTTCGACTCCAGCCGCGACCGCAACGACCCGTTCGAGTTCTCGCTGGGTGCCGGCATGGTCATCAAGGGCTGGGACGAAGGCGTGCAGGGCATGAAGATTGGCGGCCAGCGCACGCTGATCATCCCCGCGGCCCTGGGCTACGGCGCACGCGGCGCCGGCGGCGTGATTCCTCCCAACGCCACGCTGAAGTTCGACGTGGAACTGCTCAAGGTGGGCCGCTGATCGCCGGGCTCGCCCGACACAGCGAATCTGCCGACTTGCCCACCTGCAAATCGGCAAGAACAACAAAGGGGCCCTCCGGCCCCTTTGTCGTTTCTGGCGCAGGCCTGCGTCACATCTCCTGCCGCACCAGCGGCTGCGCCGGAGCGGGGCGCGTGGCCCAGCTCACCAGGGTGGCGGCCAGCAGGCCCGCCGGCACGCCGAACACACCGGCAGAAATCGGCTGGATGCCGAACCACAGCCCGTCGGCCAGCAGCCAGGCGGGCAGCACCGCCTGCACGCCTGCCCCGTGCGACAGCATGTAGTACACCGTGACCCCCAGCCCGGCCAGCATGCCGGCCACCGCGCCCTGGCGCGTGGTGCCGCGCCAGAAGATGCCCAGCACCATCACCGGCACGAAGGCCGACGCGGCCAGCGAGAACGACGCGGAGACCATGGGCAGGATCTCGGACGGCTTGAGCGCCGCCACGAACGACGCCGACAGCGCCACGGCCAGCAGCGTGAACTTGGTGAGAATCACCCGCTGCTCGGGCGATGCCTTGCGCTGCGCATCCGGAAAGTACAGGTCGCGCACCAGCGCGTTGCTGATGGTCAGCAGCAAACCGTCGGCCGTGGACAGCGCGGCCGCCAGCCCGCCGGCCGCCACCAGGCCGGACACCACATACGGCAGGCCGCCCAGCTCGGGCGTGGCCAGCATGATGAGGTCGGCCCCCAGGCGGATCTCGCCGAACTGCACCAGTCCGTCGCCGTTCACGTCTTCCACCGACAACAGCGAGCTGTCCACCCGCGCCCACTGCGCCATCCAGTTGGGAAGCGCTTCGAAGCTGCTGCCCACCAGGTTCTGCATGACCTCGAACTTCACCAGCACCGCCAGCGCCGGCGCGCTGAGGTAGAGCAGCGCAATGAAGAACAGCGACCACCCCACCGAGGCCCGCGCGGCGGATACGCTGGGCGAGGTGTAGTAGCGCGTGAGCAGGTGCGGCAGCCCCGCCGTGCCCACCATGAGGCAGAACATCAGCGCCAGGAAGTTGCGCCGGGTGAGGTCGTAATCACGCTGCTCCTCGGGCGTGCCATGCGGGTCGCCCACGTAAGCCTGGCTGTGCAGCGGCAGCCCGCCCAGGGGGCGCGCACGTTCGTAGTTCTCGCGCATCTCGCGCGTCCAGCGCTCGCGCGCTGCGGCGGCGTCGCGCGGCAAGGCGGCCAGGTCGCGGCTGGCACTCACGATCAGGCCCACATCGGCATTCTGGTTGCGCAGGGCGCGCACGCGCTCGCGCGCCTTCTCGCGTTCTTTCTCCAGCGCGGCGTCCACGTCCAGCAGCCGGGCCTCGAACTCCTGCGCACGGCGCAGGTAGGCCTGCACCACCTGGTGCTCGGCGGGCGAGTCGAGCAGCTGCGCCTCCAGATCGGCGATCTTGCTGATCTGCGCGCCATAGACCAGCGGCGCGAGCGGGCTGCCCAGCTGCTTGTAGGCGAGCCACGACACGGGGATCAAAAAAGCCAGCAGCAGCACCACGTACTGCCCCACCTGCGTCCAGGTGATGGCACGCATGCCGCCCAGGAACGAGCACAGCAGCACGCCGCCCAGGCCCAGCATGATGCCGATCTCGAACTGCACGCCCGTGAGGCGCGACGCGATCAGCCCCACGCCATAGATCTGCGCCACCACATAGGTGAACGAACACAGCACGGCGGCCAGCGCCGCAATCACCCGCGGCCAGCGCCCGCCGAAGCGCACATGGAAGAAGTCGGGCACGGTGTACAGGCCCATGGCGCGCAGGTGTGGCGCGATCAGCATGGCCACCAGGCAGAAGCCGCCCGTCCACCCGAGCAGGTAGGCCAGCCCGCCGGGCTGGCCCGGCGTGCCCGAAAAGCCCTGCAGGTACAGCGCCCCGGACAGACTGATGAACGAGGCCGCGCTCATCCAGTCGGCCGCCGCCGCCATGCCGTTGTACATGGGCGGTATGCGCCGCCCGGCCACGTAGTACTCCTCGGCGTCGGTGGTGCGGCCATACACGCCGATGCCCGCGTACACCATGACGGTGAGGAACAGGAAGATCGGCCCGATCCAGTGGCGCGACAGGCCCTGCCGTTCAGCCCAGGCCATCAGCAGCAGAAAGCCCAGCACACCGATCACATACAGCGCCAGCACGCGGTGCAGGCGCCACAGATAGGCGCGGTCACTGAGGGGCTCGGTCCGGGAGGGCTCAGCCATGGGGTGGAGAGCCCGCAGCGCCCTGCGCGCCGTGTGGGGGAAGTTTTGGCGCCTCGGGGTCTGGCGCATCTTGCCGCTCAAACCGGCTCATCGCCCAGCCGTACACCGCCACCAGCGCGATGAACACCAGCACCGCCCCTTGCGCAGCGATCCAGTAGCCCAGGGGCCAGCCGCCCAGCACCAGGGCCTGCAGGTCGCGCGCGAAATAGGTGGCGCCGAACGACACCAGCGCCCACACCAGCAGCAGCACTGCCTTGAGCCACAGGTGCCGCACGTCGTGCAGATCCGGCGGAAACGGCGCGGCCGCTTCCGCGTCGCCCGCGCGTGCAGGAGGCCGTGGCGGTGGGATCTGCATCACAGCCCGGGCAGGCACACGCGGGAACGCTGGTTCATGCAGGCCTGCCGGGTGCGGGCGCTCAGCCCGCCAGTTGCTGCCAAGTGGCCATCACGCTGTCGGGGTTCAGCGAGATGGAGGAAATGCCCTCGCGGGACAACCACTGGGCGAAGTCCGGGTGGTCGCTGGGGCCCTGGCCGCAGATGCCGATGTACTTGCCCTGCGCCAGACAGGCCTTGATGGCCTGGTGGATCAGCGCCTCCACCGCCGGGTCGCGCTCGTCGAAGTCCTGCGCCAGCAGCTCCAGGCCCGAGTCGCGGTCCAGGCCCAGGGTCAGCTGGGTCAGGTCGTTGGAACCGATGGAGAAGCCGTCGAAGAACTCCAGGAAACGCTCGGCCAGGATGGCGTTGCTGGGCACCTCGCACATCATGATGACCTTGAGCTCGTCCTGGCCGCGCTGCAGGCCATGGGATGCCAGCAGCTTGGTCACGCGCTCGGCCTGGCCCAGCGTGCGCACGAAGGGCACCATCACCTGCACGTTGGTCAGGCCCATCTCGCTGCGCACGCGCTTCAATGCCTCGCATTCCATCGCAAACGCTTCACCGAAGTCTTCGCTGACATAGCGGGCCGCGCCCCGGAAGCCCAGCATGGGGTTTTCTTCCTCGGGCTCGTAGCGGCTGCCGCCGATGAGCTTGCGGTATTCGTTCGACTTGAAGTCCGACAGGCGCACGATGACGGGCTTGGGCCAGAACGCAGCCGCAATGGTGGCCACGCCTTCGGCGACCTTGTCCACGTAGAACGCACGGGGGCTCGCATGGCCCCGGGCCACGGATTCGACGGCCTTCTTCAGGTCGGCATCGATCTGCGGGTAGTCGAGGATGGCCTTGGGGTGCACGCCGATGTTGTTGTTGATGATGAACTCCAGCCGGGCCAGGCCCACGCCCTCGTTGGGCAGCTGGCAGAAGTCGAACGCCAGCTGGGGGTTGCCCACGTTCATCATGATCTTGGTCTTGATGGCGGGCATCTCGCCGCGCTGCACCTCGGTCACTTCGGTTTCAAGCAGACCGTCATAGATCTTGCCCGTGTCGCCCTCGGCGCAGCTCACCGTCACCAGGGTGCCGTCTTTCAGCAACTCGGTCGCATCGCCGCAACCCACCACGGCCGGAATGCCCAGCTCGCGCGCGATGATGGCCGCGTGGCAGGTGCGTCCGCCCCGGTTGGTCACGATGGCGCTGGCGCGCTTCATCACCGGCTCCCAGTTCGGGTCGGTCATATCGGTCACCAGCACATCGCCGGCCTGCACCTTGTCCATCTCGGAAATGCTGTGCACCAGGCGCACGGGGCCGGTGCCGATCTTCTGGCCGATGGCGCGGCCCTCGGCCAGCACGGTGCCCGTGCCCTTGAGCTTGAAGCGCTGCTCGGCCTGGCCCTTGGCCTGGCTCTTCACCGTCTCGGGCCGGGCCTGCAGGATGTAGAGCTGGCCATCGGTGCCGTCCTTGCCCCACTCGATGTCCATGGGGCGGCCATAGTGCTGCTCGATGACCAGCGCGTACTGCGCGAGCTGCTGCACATCGGCGTCGGTCAGCGAATAGCGGTTGCGCTGCTCGGTGGGCACATCCACGGTCTTGACCAGCTTGCCACTGGCGGCCTTCTCTTCGGCGGTGGAAAACACCATCTGGATCAGCTTGCTGCCCAGGTTGCGGCGGATGACTGCCTTCTTGCCGGCCTTGAGCATGGGCTTGTGCACATAGAACTCGTCGGGGTTCACCGCGCCCTGCACCACCGTCTCGCCCAGGCCGTAGCTGCTGGTGATGAACACGACTTCCTCAAAGCCGCTTTCGGTGTCGATGGTGAACATCACGCCGGCCGCGCCCAGGTCGGAGCGCACCATGCGCTGCACGCCGGCCGACAGGGCGACCACGTCGTGCTCGAAACCCTTGTGCACGCGGTAGGAGATGGCGCGGTCGTTGTACAGCGACGCGAACACTTCCTTCATCTTGTGCAGCACGTCGTCGATGCCCACCACGTTCAGGAAAGTTTCCTGCTGGCCGGCGAACGAAGCGTCGGGCAGGTCTTCGGCCGTGGCGGACGAGCGTACGGCGAACGAGGCGCTGGGGTTGCCCGCGCTCAGCTTGGCGAACTCGTCGGCAATCGCTTTTTGCAGATCGGCCGGGAAGGGCTGGGCCTCGACCATGGCGCGGATCTCGGCACCCACCTGGGCCAGGGCGCGCACGTCCTCGGTGTCCAGGTTCTTCAGCTTGGCGCTGATCTTGTCGGCCAGGCCGTCAAAGGCCAGAAACTCGCGGAACGCATGGGCCGTGGTGGCAAAGCCCGTGGGCACGCGCACGCCCTGCGGCAGCTGGGAGATCATCTCGCCGAGGCTGGCGTTTTTACCGCCAACGGCCTCGACATCGGTCATTCTCAGGTTTTCAAACGGTACGACCAGGGCGGTCGGGCTGAAAAGTGCAGACATGGGAAAGCTCCAGAAGTTGAAACCGGGTCTGCATGCCAGGCGCGCGCGGGGCCCTGGCAGGCGGCCATGCACAGGCTGCGGCTTTGTCGTTGTGGTTGTGGGCCAACGCGGTGCATGGTGAGAATCAGATAATTGCGGCGATTGTAGGCCTGCGGCACTGGCAGCGGGCTGACGCTACTTTCGAGACCCCGCCCCATGCCACCCACCCCCGGGGTGCCATGGCGGCGTTCCCCAGGCTGCGGCCCGCCCTGCTTCAAAGGATTTTCATGCACTCGCGCACCGTATTCTTCGTCTCCGACGGCACCGGCATCACCGCTGAAACCTTCGGCAACGCCATCCTGGCGCAGTTCGAAATGAAGCCGCGCCATGTGCGCCTGCCGTTCATCGACACCGTGGACAAGGCCCACCAGGCCGTGCGCCAGATCAACCACACGGCCGAGGTAGAGGGCAAGAAGCCCGTCGTCTTCACCACGCTGGTGAACATGGAAGTGCTCAAGGTCATCCAGGCGGGCTGCAAGGGCATGCTGCTCGACATGTTCGGCACCTTCGTGCACCCGCTGGAGCAGGAGCTGGGCATCAAGTCGCACCACCGCGTGGGGCGCTTTTCGGACGTGAGCCGCAGCAAGGAATACAACGACCGCATCGAGGCCATCAACTTCAGCCTGGCCCACGACGACGGCCAGAGCAACCGCGACCTGGCGGGCGCCGACGTGATCCTGGTGGGCGTGAGCCGCAGCGGCAAGACCCCCACCAGCCTGTATCTGGCCATGCAGTGCGGCCTGAAAGCGGCCAACTACCCGCTCATCCCCGAAGACTTCGAACGCCGCCAGCTGCCCCCGGCGCTGGTGTCTTTTCGCAGCAAGATCTTCGGCCTGACCATCAGCCCCGAGCGCCTGTCCGAGATCCGCAGCGAACGCCGCCCGAATTCGAAATACGCAGACCTGCTCAACTGCCGCAACGAGGTGGCCGAGGCCGAGGCCATGATGCGCCGCTCGGGCATCCGCTGGCTGTCCACCACCACCAAGTCGATCGAAGAGATTGCGACCACCATCCTGCAGGAGATCCGGCCGGAGCGGCTGGTGTATTGAACTTCCCGTCCAGATTCAACGTAAATTTGACAGCAAAGAACGGTTTCTGGATAAGCGGTGAGGCCGGTTTTTACTGAAATTCGGCCAATGCAAAACCCTTTGCGGCCACCCTCGGCGTGTCGAAAGGCCACCGCGTCGTTGTCAGCGCCTCAGCCCTGACCGCCCCGACCCCAGCGAGTGATTGGAGGTTGCAGTGTCGGCGCGCCAGGCGCGACACACGCTTCACTGCACTGTCTCCGGCGCAGCCACCCACAACGCCCGCTGCAGTTCCGCCGACGACGGGGCTTTCCGTGCTGCGGGCTGCCCGCCGCTGTCTGCGCCCTGTTCTGCCCAGCGGCCCTGCAGGTTCCAGAGCATGGTCCGAAAGTGGGGCGTGAACGCGTTCATCTGCCCCAGCATCTGCAGGTTGGCGACGATCTTGCGCGCCATGGCGGTGCGGTGCGTGTCGCAGCAGGCCTGCATGTGGCCTGTCATCAATGCCAGCGTGCCGGCCAGCAGGGCCTCTGCGCACGGCAAGCTGTATTCCTCATCGGCGGCCGACGGTTGAGAACCGAATTCGGGCGGTTGCTGTTGGCTCATAACGGAATTCCTTGAAGTCAAAGCGCGGAGCACCCGCGCACCGAGGGAGAACGCACCGTGCGCGGCTTTCTGTGCAGCGCGCACGCCATCGACCTTTCGACGGGCCATGGCAGTGCGTCCAGCGACGCCTCTAAATTTAAACACGAATCGTTCGCATTTGATTTATCATTTGCGTTTTTATGTAACTCCGTTCATTTTTCACCCGCGCACGCCCGCCAGGCCTGTGCCTGCCTCCATGCCCCCTTCGCTGCGCCCTTCCCTGCCCCGCTTGCCCGTTTGGTTGCTGCCCCTGCTGGCGGTGTTTTCTGCCCAGGCCCAGCAAAACCAGGCGGCCCAGGGATCCGCAGAAGCGCCCGTCGCCGCCACGCTCAAGCCCGTGGTGGTCACGGCCACCCGCAACGAGCGCGCCATCGACGATGCCCCGGTGCGCACCGAGGTGGTGACGCGCGAGGAAATCGAACGCACGCATGCCCGCACCCTGAAGCAGGCGCTGGAGAACGTGCCCGGCCTGCAGCTGCGCGAGGTGCTGGGCAAATCGGGCTACGAGCTGTCGCTGCAGGGCCTGAGCGCCGACCAGGTGCTGGTGCTGATCGACGGCCTGCCCATCACCGCCAGCACCAGTTCCACCGTGGACCTGAGCCAGTACCTGCTGGCCGATGTGGAGCGCATCGAGGTGATCAAGGGCGCGAGTTCTGCGCAATACGGCAGCTCGGCCATGGGCGGGGTGGTGAACGTGATCACGCGGCGCATGCCTGAGGGCTTTCGCGGCACCGCCACGGTGGATGCGGGCAGCTACGGCCGCCAGAACGACAGCGGCAAGAACGCCAGCGCCAACAACCGCCATGCGCGCTTTGACCTGTCGGGCGGCAGCGAGCAGTGGCGCCTGGGCCTGTCGGGCGACGTGGTGGACGACGCCGGTTTTGGCACCGATCCCAGCCGCTACCCGCGCCAGGGCGACGCCAGCCGCCGCCAGCAGCTGGCCGCGCGCGGCGAATGGCGGCCCGGCGCACAGGGCCGCGTGTGGGGCGAGGCATCGCGCTACACCGAGGACGACATACAGCGCTACAACCTGTTCGTGCCCCCGGCCAACGTGCCGCAGCGCAAGCGCGAAGCAATCACGCGCGACCGCGTGACCGGCGGCGCGGACTGGCGCCTGGCCAACGGGGTGCGCGCACAGATCAACGGCGTGAGCGAGCGCTACGACAGCCGCTCGGGCGGCTACTCCAACGAGACGCTGGCCACCGACCGCAACTCACGCCAGCAGATGCAGCACGTGGGCACGCAGTTCGAGCTGCCCGCCTGGGGCCGCCAGATGTGGATGGTGGGCACCGACTGGCACCGCGAAACGCTGGCGCAGACCAGCAATGGCCTGAACGAGCTGGGCGTCAGCGGCAACGCAGAGCGCACCAGCGCCGAAGTGTTCGTGCAGAACGACATCCTGCTGTCGGACACCTGGGAGGTGCTGCTGGGCCTGCGCGGGCAGAACGATTCGGACTTTGGCAGCCACTGGGCGCCCAAGGTCAGCGTGCGCGCCCACCTGCTGGATGCCGGTGGCTGGAAGGGCACGCTGCGCGCCAGCCTGGGCCAGGGCTACCGCGTGCCCAACCTGAAAGAGCGCCACTACCTGTTCGACCACAGCGCGCTGGGCTACCGCGTGATCGGCAACCCCCACCTGCAGCCCGAGTCGTCCACCAGCCTGCAGCTGGGCGGCACCCTGGCGCGCGGCGACGGCCTGGCGCTGGAAGTGAACACCTTCCATAACCGCGTGCGCGACCTGATCCAGACCGACCTGGCCAACGCCAGCGTGGTGGACGGCATCGCGAACTACACCTACGCCAACGTGGCCCGCGCCCGCACCAGCGGCGTGGAAAGCAGCGTGCGCTGGCAGGCCACCCCGGCCCTGGCGTTGAATGCCGCCTACACCTACACCCGCACCCGCGAAGAAACCACCGGCCTGGAGCTGACCCGCCGCCCGCGCGACATCGTGCGCCTGGGCGCCGACTGGCGCGTGCACAGCAGCACCACGCTGAGCCTGCGCCTGCGCCACCAGAGCAGCGAACTGGCCGACACCACCACCCGCGCGCGCGGCCCCGCCTGGAGCACGCTGGACCTGGCGCTGAATTACCGCCTGAGCCATGCCACCACGCTGTTCGCAGGCGTGAACAACCTCACCAACACCCAGCGCGACTTTGGCAACCCGGCCGATTTCGGCCCCATCGCCGGGCGCTTCGTGTACCTGGGCGCCAAGGTGGCGTTCGGCAACACGCATTGACCGGCGGCACGCGCCAGGCGCCCCGCTGCTGCTCCTCTTTCTCTCCCTTTCTTTGTTGTCACCCGGAGTTGTTCCATGCACCCCACTGCCTCTTCCAAGACCCTCCTCACCACGCTGACCGTGCTCGCCGCTGCGGCGCTGGCTGCCTGCGGCGGCGGCGGTGGTGGCAACGACACGGCCGAGCCGCCCGTCGTCACGCCCCCGGTTGCCGCCAGCAAATTCACGCAGAACGCGACCTGGAGCTTCACGCTGCCCTCCGCCGGCAACTCGCTGTGCTATGACTTCGACGCCAAGGCCCAGGCCGCCTGCACGGGCAACCAGTGGGACGTGAAGGTGGTGAGCGGCGGCCGGTCCGCAGAGCTGTTCACCAACAGCGGCCCCAGCAGCGCCGACGGCACGGGCACCGGCGGCGCCTTTGGCACGCCCTTTGTGCACACCTGGACCGACCTGCAAAAGTGGAACGACGCACTGGTGGACCCCGTGGGCGGCGCTTTGCCCGCCACCGTCTACACGGCCGACACCGCCAAGAGCGCCTTCAGCGGCACCAACGCCATCCAGTCGGCCGCGTACGAATACGACCTGAACGGCACGCACCAGATGCACCCCAACTTCCGGGTGTTTTTGATCACCACCAACAGCGCATCCAGCGACATCTCCGGCTCGGTCGGCGACGTGTATGCGCTGCAGGTCACCGGCTACTACGGCAGCGCCACGGGCACGGCCTCGGGCTGGCCCTCGTTCCGCTTTATCAACCGCGCCGCAGCGGCCACGCCGTTCACTGCATCGGTCAACGCCTCGCAGGGCTGGGTGTACTACGACCTCAAGAACCAGGTCACCACCACCGAATCGGGCACCTGGCACATCGCCTTCAACCGCTACAACATCAAACTCAACGGCGGCACTTCGGGCAAGGGCACCGTGGCGGGCTTCCTCAGCAAGACGCCCGCAGGCTTCTACCAGGCTGATGGCAAGACGCCCATCGCGGCCAAATTCAACGCCACCACCAACCTGGCCGACACGCTGGCCGACCTGCAGGGCGCGCTCACCGGCCCCGCCAGCGCCAACGCCTGGGTGAAGGACAGCATCGGCTCGCAGCTGTCACCCACCTACACCGGCACGTATCCCAACGCGCTGAACTACGGCTGGTTCAACTACTACCCCACCGACGCCGCGGGCGCTGCTGCCGGTGTGACGCAGCACATGCTGAAAGCCAACCCCGAGGCCGCCACGCTGGTGAAGTCCGGCACCGGCAACAGCTACGCCCGCATGCGCGTGAAGGAGATCGCATACGCCCCGGCCACCCCGGCCTATGGCGGGGCGCAAACGTGGACCGTTGAATTTGGTATCCAGCCAGCGACGAACTGATCGACCTGCCGTGGCCCGATGCACCCCCACCCGTTCGGCTGAGCCCGTCGAAGCCAGGGCGTTGCGCTCGCAGCACTTCGACAAGCTCAGTGCGAACGGAGGGAGGTGTGCGGCGTGAACCACCCCAGCGCGTCGCGTCACCGCCCCCACCCGTTCGGGCTGAGCCCGTCGAAGCCAGGGCGTTGCGCTCGCAGCACTTCGACAAGCTC
>NZ_JBMIRS010000194.1:0-8819 GCF_049198005.1 Paracidovorax sp. MALMAid1276
CGGTGAAGGTGTCGGCTCCGCGCATGTCTGGCTTGTCTGTCTGGTCGGTTGGGTTGCCTCAATTGTCCTGGCAAGACGTCAACCGGGAAACGACGGTGGGGAGTATTTCAGCAGCCTGCTAGCAGAAAGAGCACAAACTCATGAAGCCCCACATCAGCTGGAACAATTCGGCAAATAGCACGTGCAATGTTTGCACCCGCCCATGTCTTGGGTGCCACGCCAAGCTTCCCGATACTGCCTACCACGCCCATCAATATCTCTCCACCCTCAAGTCGAGTCCGCGGGAACTGAGCATCAACCTCTGGGGTTATCGTTTTTTCCGGTCTTTCAGGTGGGTTAGTGATTGAAAGGTCAGCAATACGGACAAATGGCACCCCTGTCGATACGTCTGGCCCCGGAACAAGCACACCGTAAGCAATTGGCTTCTGAGGGTGAATCAACTCATCAAACCTCACCCACTCCCACCCCACCGGCAACTCAAATGGCTTTTCCTCGTCGGTGATGGGCGGCAGGGGTTTGTCGCGTTTGATCTGGCCGGTGGCGATGAGGCGGTCTTTTTCGGCGCGGATCTTTTGCAGCAGGGCGCTGGCGGATTCGTCGGTGGGGTCTTGGGGCACGAGCAGGCCGCGCACGGCCAGTTGCAGCAGGGTTTGCTCCAGGGCGTCGATGGCCTCGGGGCGGTCCAGCAGCAGGTCGAAGTGCTGGGCCACGCGCTGCCAGTGGGCGGCCAGTTCTTCGGGCGTGGTGCTGGCGGTGAGCGTGCCCAGCAGGGTGCTGACCAGTTGGGCGTGTTGCGCGGCCTCCAGCTGGCCCTTGGCCTCCAGCGCATCGCACAGGCGCATGAGGGCTTCGACGCGGGTGACGATGCGGGATTGTTCGGCGAGTGGGGGGAGTGGAACCAGATGACTGACCACAGTAGATGTGTTCAGCTCGATCTGGTTGGTAGTGCCAGATGCAGAACCTTCAATCTCGCTCTGTACATAGGGGGACTGAATCCATCGCCACAAAAACCAGCTGCTGATCTGCAAAGGCCGCACAACGGTCACGTGCGAGTCCGCAACAAGTCCAGCGCTACCGTGCTCAAAAGAAACAAGGCAAGCGCGACCAATAGTGCCTGTACCTGTTGAGTTCCAAAGCAAATCTCCTGCTTGCAAGAAGCGAATCGGTTCGTACTTTGCCAAGGATTCCGGTGTGACAAATCGCGCGGGGGCCAAGTCCAAGCCGTGCCAACGAACGCACTTCTGAGACACCACGCGGTGCTCAGAGTTCTCCGCATAGACAGGTCCCTTGCCGCGTTGGATGTAGGAACATAGGTCACCAAGCCTCACCCACTCCCACCCCTGCGGCAACTCAAACGGCTTTTCCTCCTCCCCAATCTCCGCCAGCGGCTTGTCCCGCTTGATCTTGCCCTCGGCGATCAGCCGATCCTTCTCCGCCCGAATCTTCTGCAGCAGCACACCCGCCGGTTCATCGGCCGGGTCTTGCGGCACCAGCTTGCCTTGCACGGCCAGGGTGAGGATGAGTTCGCGCAGCTTGGCGACGCCACCGGGGGCAGTGGCGATTAGCTCCATATTTGATAGCAGCATGCGCTTATTCCTCAAGCGCTAGCGGCTGTTTTGGCCAAAGACTGGGCGAGGATGCCCTTGAGCTCGTCGCGCAGGGCCTGGGCTTCGGCCTGCAGGCGGGCGTAGTCGGCCAGCAGCTCGTCGGGGTCGTGGCTTTGCTGCTCACCGATGTGGGGATTCTTTTGGTCCAGGTTGTAGCCAGCGGCCTTGATCTGGTCGATGCTGACCTTCCAGGCCCGTTCGTTTTCCACGCGGGCGGCAAAGCCATCGGCCTCGGTGCCCCACCAGGCTTTTTCGGCATCGAACTCGTCGATGCGGATGGGCTTGGTCTTGTTGTAGGTTTTGACGCCCTGGGGGTAGGGGTGCTCGTAGTACCAGATGTGCTGGGTGGGCTGGCCTTTGGTGAAGAACAGCAGGTTGGTTTTGATGCCGGTGTAGGGCGCAAACACGCCGTTGGGCAGGCGCACGATGGTGTGCAGGTTGCAGTGCTGCAGCAGTTGTTCTTTGATGCGGGCCTTGACGCCTTCGCCAAACAAAAAGCCATCGGGCAGCACCACGGCGGCGCGGCCGCCGGGTTTGAGCAGGTGCTGGATGAGCACGAGGAAGAGGTCGGCGGTTTCTTTGGTGCGCACGTCGGCGGGGAAGCCCGCCTCGATGCCGGGCTCTTCAATGCCGCCAAAGGGCGGGTTGGTGAGGATGACGTTGACGCGGTCTGCCGCCGTGTAGTCCCGCAGGGGGCGGGCCAGGGTGTTGTCGTGCACGATCTGGCTGGGCACTTCAATGCCGTGCAGCAGCAGGTTGGTAACGCACAGCATGTGCGGCAGCTGCTTTTTCTCCACACCGCGAATGCTGTTTTGCAGCACGGCTTCTTGCTCTGCGTTGTGCACCTGTTTGCGCAGGTGCTCGATGGCGCAAACGAGGAAGCCGCCGGTGCCGGTGGCCGGGTCCATAACACTTTCGCCCAACTGGGGGTTGGTCATGTCCACCATGAACTGGGTGACGGCGCGGGGGGTGTAGAACTCGCCCGCGTTGCCGGCGCTTTGCAGGTCGCGCAATATCTTCTCGTACAGGTCGTTGAACTGGTGGCGCTCGGCCTGGCGGTTGAAGTCGATGGCGTTGAGTTTGTTGACCACCTGGCGCAGCAGGTGGCCGCTTTTCATGTAGTTGTAGGCGTCTTCAAACACGCCGCGCACCACGTAGCCGCGTGGGTTGCGTTGTGGGTCGGCGCTCAGGCCCTTGAGGGAGGGGAAGAGCTGTTTGTCCACAAAGTCGAGCAGGGCATCGCCGGTCATGCCCTCGGCATCGGCCGCCCAGTGGCGCCAGCGCAGGTGCTCGGCAATGGGGCTCTTGTAATCGTCGCGGGTAAGTTCGAGTTCTTCTTCCAGCGCGTCAAACACCTTGAGGAACAGCAGCCAGGTGAGCTGGCTGATGCGCTGGGCGTCACCATCCACGCCAGAGTCCTGGCGCATGATGTCTTGGATGGATTTGATGACGGGGGTGAGGTTGGACATGGAACGCGGGATTTAAGTAAAAACAGGCTCTATCGCTTATCTAACAAGCGCTAGCAGCTATCAAAACAGGAGTATTTGGCGAAATGCGGCAGCACACTGGTATTGAGTCGGCTTGATTCAACTTGAACCGTTCACGCTGAGCTTGTCGAAGCGCCGCGCAGGGCTTCGACAGGCTCAGCCCGAACGGTTTTTTCAAGTTCAAAGTTGCCGACTCAATAGTGGGCCGGGTGCGTAGCGTACAGCGCTTGCTCCAGCGCCTGCAGTGCACTGAGGTATTCCGGCCGCCCGCCAAAGCTGCGCACCAGCTCCACCGGGCTGCCCAGGTCGGTGAAGGGCTGGAGCTTGAAGACTTCGTTGCTCTCGATGGTGGCGATGCCTTCGTCGGCGTATTTGTCGAGCAGGGCGTCGAGCACCTTGCGGGCGACGGGGCCGTATTGGGTGAAGACGTTGCGCTTTTTGACGCGCTGGGCGCGCTCGCGGCGGGTGAGCGGGGGCTGGTCGTAGGCGACGTGCAAAAGCAGATCGAACGGGTCGAGGTCCACCATGCCCGTGCGTGCCACTTCAGCGGCCAGGGCGTCGAGCAGAACCCCCTCGGACTCCAGCTCGGCCAGCAAGGCGGCCTTGCGGTCGGCCTGTTGCCAGGTTTGCAGAAACTGGTCGAGCGAGTCGTATTTCTTGAGCAGGTTGATGCGGGTGTAGTCGCGCAGGCTTTCGGTGATGAGCTTGCCGTCTGCGTTGAGGTACTGCACCCGCTCACGCGCCACGGCCACGGTGACGTTGCTGCCGAGGGTGTATTTGCGGGGTTCGTCGGCGCCTGCGCCGCCCTCGCCGGGGCCTGCGGTGGTGAGGGGCCACGCATCAGGGCCTGCACCACCGGGCTGGCCGGTGGGGGGTAAGTCCACCGGCGGGGGTGGGGCCATGGGCTCGCCGGGCTGTGGTTCGTACACCTGCACGGGCTCGCCGTCGAAGTCTTTGTCGGCAAAGAGTTCGGTGGCGCGCTTGAAGTCGAGGATGGTGAACCAGCTTTTGCCCAGGTCTTCGCGCAGGCGGGTGCCCCGGCCAATGATCTGCTTGAACAGCGTCATGGACTTGATGGTCTGGTCCAGCACGATGAGCTTGCAGGTTTGGGCATCGACGCCCGTGCTCATGAGCTTGGAGGTGACGGCGATGACCGGGTAGGTCTTCTCGGGGTCGATGAAGTTGTCCAGCTCGCGCTTGCCCTCCAGGTTGTCACCGGTGATTTGCACCACGTATTTGGGCTGGGTTGCGCACAGGTCGGCATTGGCGTTGCTGAGTGCCTTGCGCATGCGCTCGGCGTGCTCGATGTCTTCGCAAAAGACGATGGTCTTGGCGTAGCGGTCGGTGGCCTTGAGGTATTCGGTGACTTTGGCGGCCACCACGGCGTCGCGCTGCTCCATGACGAGCTTGCGGTTCATGTCGGCGCCGGTGTAGATACGGTCTTCGATGAGGTGGCCGAACTTGTCGCGCTGGCCCTCGGTGGGGCGCCAGCCGAAGGTATCTTTGTCGAGGTCCACGCGCACCACTTTGTAGGGTGCGAGATAGCCGTCTTCAATGCCTTGCTTCAAGCTGTAGGTGTAGAGCGGCTCGCCAAAGTAGTCGATGTTGGAGACGTCTTCCGTCTCCTTGGGCGTGGCCGTGAGGCCGATCTGCGTGGCGCTGGCAAAGTAGGTGAGGATGTCGCGCCAGGCGGAATCTTCGGCCGCGCTGCCCCGGTGGCATTCGTCCACGACGATAAGGTCGAAGAAGTCGGGGCTGAACTGTTTGTAGATATTGCGCTCTTCTTGCGTGCCGGTGACGGCCTGGTAGAGCGAGAGGTAGATCTCGTAGCTTTTGTCGACCACCTTGGTGGTCTTGTTCACGGCCAGGTCCACGTCTTCCACGGTGATCTGACCTTGGGCATCTACCCGCTCCACGCCCTTGGCATGGGGGCTGAGCTTGGCCATCGCGCCCTTGAAGGGGCGGAAGTCGTTGACCATGGTCTGGTCGATGAGGATGTTGCGGTCGGCCAAAAACAGGATGCGTTTTTTGGCCCCGCTTTTCCACAAGCGCCAGATGATCTGGAACGCGGTGTAGGTTTTGCCGGTGCCCGTGGCCATGACAAGCAGCACGCGGTTTTGGCCTGCGGCAATGGCCTCGACCGTGCGGTTGATGGCCCCGAGCTGGTAGTAGCGCGGGGTTTTGCTAGGGGCGTAGTCGGTGGCGGCAATGTGCTCCACCGCAGGCGTCCAGCCCTTCCAGGCGCAGTACTTGGCCCACAGCTCGGCAGGGGTGGGGAATTGGTTCAGCGTAATGTCGCGCTCCAGCATGCCATCGGACAAGGTGGCATCGCGGAACACAAAGCCATCGCCATTGCTGGCAAAGCTGAAGGGCACGCCCAAAAGCTCAGCATATTGAATGGCCTGGGGCATGCCTGCGCCGACGGAGTGCTTGGCGTCTTTGGCCTCCACCACCGCCAGGGGCACGTTGGGCTTGTGGAACAGCACGTAGTCGGCCCGCAGCATCGAGGCCTTGTCGCGGTGGGAAGCCTGGCCTCGCACCACCACGCGGCCGGGGCGCAGGGTGTATTCACGCAGGATGTGTTGCTCGCGCGTCCAGCCCGCTTGCACCAGTGCGGGTGTGATGAAACGGTCGCAGATGTCGGTTTCGCTGAGATGGCTTTGGGGCGATGCGCTCACTCGTCGGACCTTGTGGTGGGAGGGGTGGACAGCGGGGTGTGAACTGTCTGGCGAGTATGGCCCAAGTGTTACCAAGTGCAGCGCCCTGTATTGCACGCAGGCACAATCCCACCCACATGCGCTCCCCCATTGCCATCGTTGACGTCGACCGCCTCGACACCTGGACCCGCTACCGCGCGGGCCTGTGCGATACCTGTGCGGCCAATTGCTGCACCATGCCGCTGGAGGTGCAGTTGTCCGACCTGGTGCGGCTGGAACTGGTGGACCCGTTCGAGGCCGAGCATGAAGAAATTCGCCACATTGCCAAGCGGCTGCAGAAGGCACGGTTGATCGACCACTTCAATCACAAGAACGCGCTTTTCACGATGGCGCGGCGGGCCAGTGGGGACTGCAATTTTCTCGACCCCAAAACGCGGCTGTGCACGGTGTATGACCAGCGGCCCGAGACCTGCCGCCTGCACCCGCAGAAGAAGAGCCCCAAGCCGGGCTACTGCGCCTATGGCGCGCGCGATCTGCAGCGGCGGGGCTGAGGGGCTGCGGCTAAGGGGCGTGGCAGCCGCTGCGCACACTGCGCCCCGGTGCGCTGTGGGCACGCCCCCTGCAGGGGCCGGCGCGACCATGGCGTGGCGGTCCGCATGCCAAGAGCGATGGGGCATGAACGAATTCGTGAGGGCAACGCCATGGAGATCTCTGCCAACCACCCCGCCGTCGCCCTTTGCAACTCACTCATCCGCGTCGGCATCGGTGGCTGGACCTTCGAGCCCTGGCGCAGCAACTTCTATCCCGCAGGCCTATCGCACAGCAAGGAGCTGCACCACGCCAGCCGACAGCTCACGGCGATCGAGGTCAACGGCACCTACTACAGCACGTTCAAGCCGCCCACGTTTGCCAAGTGGCACGCTGAAACGCCCGAAGGGTTCCTGTTCTCGCTCAAGGCCCACCGCTTTGCCACGCACCGGCGCGTGCTGGCGGATGCGGGCGATGCGATCGCGCGGTTTGTCGACAGCGGCATCTCCGAACTGAAAGACAAGCTCGGGCCCATCGTGTGGCAGTTCATGCCGACCAAAGCGTTCGATCCGGACGATTTCGAAGCCTTTCTGGCGCTGCTGCCGCGCGAGGTGGATGGCCTGCGCCTGCGCCACGCGCTGGATGTGCGCCACCCGAGTTTTGCGACGCCAGCATTTGTGGCGCTGGCGCGCCGCCATGGCTGCGTGCCGGTGTGCACCGACTCTGAAAAATTCCCGGCCATCGCGGACGCCGAGGCGGACTTCGCCTACCTGCGGCTGATGCGCAGCCAGGCCGATGTGCCCACGGGCTACCCGGCCAAGGCGATTGCGCAGTGGGCCCAGGGTGTGCGCGCGTGGACCGGCGGCGAGCGGCCGCGCGATGTGTTCGTGTACTTCATCAACGGCGCCAAAGAGCGGGCGCCTGCAGGGGCCATGGAGCTGCTGAGGCAGCTGGGTCTTCGCGCATAGCAGCGGCGCAGCTACACCGTCTCGCGCTGTGTGAAGCCCTGCGGGGCCTCGCCACCATCGGGCACATTGCCCACCACCACGCGGTCCACCCGCGCAGGCTCGGGGCCCTGGTGCGCCCAGGCGATGAGGGCCAGCACGGCCTGCTCCGGGCCCCAGGCGCAGGCCTCCACACGGCCGTCGCTGCGGTTGCGCACCCAGCCGGCCACACCCAGGCGTTCGGCCGCCTGCACCATGGACCAGCGGTATCCCACACCCTGCACGCGGCCCGATACCAGGAGGTGGCGGACGAGGGTGGCGGGCGGGGAGGAAGAGGTGGGTGCGCTCATGGCGGCACTGTAGCGCCTGTAGCGCCTGTAGCGCCTGCGGCGCATTCAGCATCTGCAGCGCCTGCGGCGCCGCGGGGGCCCGGACTTGTGGCGCCCGGTCCGCCACGGCACACTGCCTTCCATGACCGGCCGCACCCCCAAGGCCCTGCCCGCCATCGACCCCGCGCGCTGCACCGGCTGCGGCTGGTGCGTGGCGGTGTGCGCGCCCCATGTGCTGTCGCTGCAGGTGCAGGCGGGCGATGGCGACCACGCGCCCCCGGCTGCTTGGGGGCAAAAGCGCTCGGTGCTGCACGATGCGCCGGCCTGCACCGGCTGCGCGCTGTGCGCGGTGCGCTGCCCGTTTGGGGCGATTGCCATGGTGCGCCTGCCGGGTGCAGCGGACACCGTCAGCGCGGCCCGAACTGGCGGCTTTGTCCCACAGGGGCCAGCCGCCGTGCGTGATGAGATCGCGGATGGCGGACAAGGCACTGCGCACCGCGCGTCGCCACACGCTCCGCGCACCGGTGGCGGCGCCCTTGTTGTTCGTCGCCCCTCTACCGACCAAGGAGAACCCCATGTCTGAAAAACGAGCCAGTGTTCACTGGGTAGGCGCCGGCAAGGCCGGCCAGGGCCAGATCAGCACCGAGACCGGCGCGCTCGACAAGTACCCCTATGGCTTTGCAAGCCGCTTCGGCGACGACCGCAAGGGCACCAACCCCGAAGAGATTCTGGGCGCGGCGCACGCCGCCTGCTTCACCATGGCGTTTTCGTTTGCCGCCGACAAGGCGGGCGTCAAGACCGAAACCCTGTCCACCACCGCCGCCGTGCGCCTGGCCAAGGAGGGCGACGGTTTCGTCATCGACCGCATTGCCCTCACGCTCGAAGCCAAGGTGCCCGGCATGGACGACGCGGCCTTTCAAAAGCTGGCGGCCGAGGCCAAGGCCAACTGCCCGCTGTCCAAGGCGCTGGCGGCCGTGCCGGAGATCACGCTGCAGGCCAAGCTGGTGCAGTAAGGATCCAAAAATTTGAATCAAAACTGGCTTCAGCGCTTATTCATCAAGCGCTGAAAGCTATTGTTTTTGCAGCATACGCGCCGTGGCAGATTCTGTTGCCGCAGGTGCTCCCTCCGCGGCTTGACGCCCCCGCCACCGCCTAGGAGTCTGCGCGGTAGAAGGCATCGAAGCGAAACGCGCGAAAACCGAGGATCGCGGGGTGCTGCCGACAAGCCCAGGGTGGCCCCCTGGGCGCAGGCGGTCGTACCGCGCGA
>NZ_JBMIRS010000195.1:0-930 GCF_049198005.1 Paracidovorax sp. MALMAid1276
GACATGACCCCCCAAGACCTCAAAACCATCATGGGCTCCGGCCTGCTGTCCTTCCCCATCACGGACTTCGACAGCGAGGGCAACTTCCGCCCCAAGACCTACATCGAGCGCCTGGAGTGGCTCGCGCCCTATGGCGCCAGCGCCCTGTTTGCCGCCGGTGGCACGGGTGAATACTTCTCGCTGTCGGGCCCGGAGTACAGCGAAGTCATCAAGACCGCCGTGGACACCTGCCGCGGCAAGGTGCCCATCATCGCCGGTGCCGGCGGCCCCACCCGCACAGCCATTGCCCATGCGCAGGAGGCCGAGCGCCTGGGTGCCCACGGCATCCTGCTGTTGCCCCACTACCTGACCGAGGCCGGCCAGGAAGGCCTGATCGCCCATGTGGAACAGGTCTGCAAGAGCGTGAAGTTCGGCGTCATCGTCTACAACCGCGACCGCACCAAGCTCACGCCCGACTCTCTGGCCATCCTGGCCGAGCGCTGCCCCAACCTGATCGGCTTCAAGGACGGTGTGGGCAACATCGAGACCATGTCCAGCATCTACATGAAGATGGGCGACCGCTTCTCGTACCTGGGCGGCCTGCCCACGGCCGAGGTGTATGCCGCCGCCTACAAGGCGCTGGGCACGCCGGTGTATTCGTCGGCGGTGTTCAACTTCATCCCCAGGACGGCGATGGAGTTCTACAAGGCGGTGGCGGCCGACGACATGGCCACACAGCACCGGCTGCTCAAGGAGTTCTTCATGCCGTATCTCGCCATCCGCAACCGGGTGGAGGGCTATGGCGTGTCCATCATCAAGGCCGGCGCCAAGATCGTCGGCCATGACGGCGGACCGGTGCGCGCGCCGCTGACGGACCTCAAGCCGGCCGAGATGGAAGAGCTGGCCGCGCTGATCAAGAAGCTCGGGCCGCAATAGCCATCGCTTTCTGCG
>NZ_JBMIRS010000206.1:0-26783 GCF_049198005.1 Paracidovorax sp. MALMAid1276
CACCGCACGCGTCCTCAAACAGGCCGAGGGAAAAAGACCTTGAAAGGGATGGCTCTAAGAACCTGTTTGTAGGGACAACCGTAGAATCGCCCCTCCAGCCCCTGGATATACACCAAGAACCGCTGCCCCATGAACGCCACATCCCGCCTTTCATTTCCCCACTCACGCCCCCGGTTTCTCCGGCGTGCGCTCGCCTTGGGCCTGACCTGCGCCCTGCTCGGCGGCACGCTGCCCGCCTCAGCCCAGGTGCAGGGGGCCTTGGGCGGCATGCGCACCTTTCCAGACGCCGCGCTGCGTGGCACCCTGACCATCACCGCCATGTCGGACGCCACGCTCAATGGCCGCGCGATCCGCATGGCCCCGGGCATGCGGCTGTTCAGCCCGCAAAACACGCTCGTCATGGCCCACTCGGTGCTGGGCCAGAGCTTCAAGGTCAACTACCTGATCGAGCCCAGCACGGGCATGCTGCTCACGGCGTGGATCCTGAGCCAGGGTGAGGCCGACCAGCCGCGCAAGGGCAGCGACACCGTGGACCGCAATTACCGCTCCGAGTACGACGCGGTCACGAAGTAAGCCAACCACCGCAACGCCGCCGAGCGCGGCCGAGCCCTGCATCGAGCGGCACCGCACCGGGCGCGCCGCTGCATCCATTTTTCCGATAGCGACACACCGCCATGGCCAAAAAAGTCTTCATCAAAACCTTCGGCTGCCAGATGAACGAGTACGACTCGGACAAGATGGCCGACGTGCTCAACGCCGCGCAGGGCTACGAGCCCACGCAGAACGTGGACGAAGCCGACCTCATCCTGTTCAACACCTGCTCGGTGCGCGAGAAGGCACAGGAAAAGGTCTTCAGCGACCTCGGCCGCATCAAGCACCTGAAGGCGCGCGGCGTGAAGATCGGCGTGGGCGGCTGTGTGGCGAGCCAGGAAGGCGCCGAGATCATCAAGCGCGCCCCCTATGTGGACGTGGTGTTCGGCCCGCAGACGCTGCACCGCCTGCCGGAGATGCTGAACCAGCGCGAGCAGCTCGACAAGCCACAGGTGGACATCAGCTTCCCCGAGATCGAGAAATTCGACCACCTGCCGCCGGCCCGCGTCGAGGGCGCCAGCGCTTTCGTTTCCATCATGGAAGGCTGCAGCAAATACTGCAGCTATTGCGTGGTGCCCTACACGCGCGGCGAAGAGGTGAGCCGCCCGTTCGACGACGTGCTGGTGGAAGTGGCGGGTCTGGCCGACCAGGGCGTGAAGGAAATCACCCTGCTGGGCCAGAACGTGAACGCCTACCTGGGCAAGATGGGTGGCACGGCCGAGATCGCCGACTTCGCGCTGCTGCTCGAATACGTGTCGGACATCCCGGGCATCGAGCGCATCCGCCACACCACCAGCCACCTCAACGAGTTCACACCCCGGCTGATTGACGCCTACGCCAAGCTGCCAAAGCTGGCCAGCCACCTGCATCTGCCCGTGCAGCACGGCAGCGACCGCATCCTGATGGCGATGAAGCGCGGCTACACCGCCATGGAATACAAGAGCACGGTGCGCAAGCTGCGCGCCATCCGCCCTGACCTGGCCATGAGCAGCGACTTCATCGTGGGCTTCCCTGGCGAGACGGAAGACGACTTCAACAAGATGATGAAGCTGATCGACGACATCCACTTCGACAACAGCTTCAGCTTCATCTTCAGCCCCCGCCCTGGCACACCCGCAGCCGGTCTGCACGACGACACGCCGCACGACGTGAAGCTGCGTCGCCTGCAGCACCTGCAGAGCGTGATCAACGCCAACATCAAGTCCATCAGCGAAAGCCGCGTGGGCACGGTGCAGCGCATTCTGGTGGAAGGTGCTTCCAGGCGCGACGCCACCGAGCTCATGGGCCGCACCGAGTGCAACCGCGTGGTCAACTTTGTCGGCCAGCCGCGCCTGGTAGGACAGATGGTGGACGTGACCATCACCGAAGCCAAGGCCTACACGCTGCGCGGTGAGGTGCTCACCCGCGAGCCAGCGCTCGCCGTTTGACCGGGCGCAGCACACCCGCCACCCCGCATGCCGGCCGACAGCCCGCCCCGCCCGCGCACGCTTCCCGAAGCAGCGCTGCACGGGCTTTCCTTTCAGCAGTTGCTGCTGCTCGCCTTCTTGCTGATCGCCGGGTTGCTGGGCGTGAGTTCGTTGCGCGCCCTGCACACGCTGGAGCAGCTGATGCTGCAAAGCCGGCTGGGCGCGACCCAGGCCGCGGCGTTGAACGCCGCCGCGCAGTCGCTGAACCCACGGGGACAGGCGCTGGAGCGGTCGGCCCGCCAATCGCTCGTGCTGCGCGACGCCACGCTGCGCCGCAACTTCAACGACATGGCCGCAGAGGCCCAGGCGCTGCTCGACAAGCTGCAAGACGGCGGCCTGCCCCCGGACCTGGCCAACCCGTGGAAGGGCCGGCTAGACGCCGTGAAGGCCCTGCTGGACGCGCCCCCCGAGCGGGCCCTGGAGAACGAGCGCCGCGTTGCCGACGAGTTCGCAGACCTGGAAGCGCTGCACACGAAGATGGTGCAGGCGATGCAGGACGTGAACGACCGGCGCAACAAGGACCTGGAGGCTCGCCTGGAAGACAGCCGTCGCAGCGTCACGCACCAGGTGGTGGGCGCGATCGTGCTGGCCCTCACCCTGGCACTGGCGCTGGGCATCTGGCTGGCACGGCCCTTCAAGCGGTTGGAGACCGCGATCCGCAGACTGGGAGAAAACCGGCTCGACGAATCCATCGAGATCAGCGGCCCCGACGACATGCGCCGGGTGGGGCAGCAGCTGGAATGGCTGCGCCTTCGCCTTGTGGAGCTGGATGCCGACAAGGCCCGCTTTCTGCGTCACGTCTCGCACGAGCTCAAGACGCCGCTGGCGGCACTGCGCGAGGGCGTTGCCCTGCTGCAGGACGGTGTCACCGGCGAGCTGACCGCCGGGCAGCGCGAGGTCGCGCAGATCCTGCATCACAACACGCTGGTGCTGCAAACCGAGATCGAGGCGCTGCTGCGGTTCAACGCGGCCGCGTTCGAGGCTCGCCAGCTGCAGCGCCGGGACACCCCGCTGCTGGCGCTGCTGGAGTCGCAGATCGAGGCCCAGCGCCTGCAGTGGCAGGCCCGCGGCCTGCAGGTGCTGGCCGAGGGCCCTGAGATCTCCATGGCCGTCGATCCGGAAAAGATCGCGTCGGCGGTCAGCAACCTGCTGTCCAATGCCATCCGGTTCTCGCCCAAGGGCGGCACGGTGCGCCTTCAGCTGTCCCGGCACGCGGGCACGGTGCGCATCGACGTCATGGACCAGGGGCCGGGTGTTGCCAGCGCCGACAGAGATCTCATCTTTGAGCCGTTCTACCGGGGTGAACGCCAACCCGATGATGCCGTGCGCGGCACGGGCATCGGGCTGTCCATCGTGCATGAATACATCGTCGCCCATGGCGGACGCGTGCAGCTGGTGAACGAGGGCGTCCATTCCTTTTTTCGCATTGAAATCCCGCATGCCTCCTAGCCGCCTGCCCGAGCCATCCGCCCACCGCCGCCCGCCCGCCGTCGCCCGGTGGGCAGCCACGGGCCTGCTGGCCTGCGCGCTGGCTGCCTGCAACACCCGGCTGCCGCCTGCCCCGCCAGCGCCCGAGCCACCACGGCCTGCGCCGGCCGAGGTGGCGCCGCCCCCCGAAACCGACCGCAGCGATGCCGCTGGTACCCCCGGTACCGCACCCGGCGCGGATGCGGCGCAGGCCGCAGACGACACGCCGGCCAGCGATGCGCCGGGGAAACCCCTGACCGCCGTGCTCGCCCACATGGACCGCATCCTGCGCATGCCAGCACCGGAGCTCGCCCGCGAGATCGCCCGGCTGGCAGAGGCGGAAGAGGCGGCCGCCGAAAACCCCCTGCTGCTGGCCGCAGCGCTGGCGCAAACCCGCCAGCCGGTGGACACCGCCCGCGCCCTGGGGCTGGTGCAGCGGGTGGCTGGCAGCAAGGCCCCACAGGCGCACGCCCTGCAACCGCTGGCGCGCGTGCTGGAAGCACGGCTGCTGCAGCAGCGCCGCCTCGAGGAACAGCTGGATCGGCAGACCCAGCAGCTGAGGGACGCCCAACGCCGCAACGAACAGCTGAGCGAACGCCTGGAGGCCGTGCGCGCCATCGAACGCAGCCTGACCACGCGCCCCGCGCCACCACCGGCGCCCTCCGCCCCCTCCGCCCCCTCCGCGCCTGCCAGTGGCACCGGCGGCAACACTGCGCGGCCCGCGCCCCCATAACCCCCCCCTCCCGCCAACGCTCCCGCTTTCCATGGCCCATCCGACGACAACGCCTTCTTTGCGCTCCCACGCCGGTGCCCGCATCCTCGTGGTCGACGACGATGCCGACATGCTGCGCCTGCTGTCCCTTCGGCTGAAGGGCGCAGGCTACGAAGTGGTCGCGGTCGGCTCCGCAGAGGCCGCATTGGCCCAACTGGACGTGGCCCGGCCGCAGCTGGTGCTGAGCGACGTGCGCCTGCCCGGCCGCGACGGCCTGGCCCTGTTCGACGATGTGCGCGCGCGCCATCCCTCGCTGCCGGTGATCCTGCTCACCGCCCACGGCACCATCCCGGACGCGGTGGAGGCCACGTCCCGCGGCGTGTTCACCTACCTGACCAAGCCCTATGACGGGCGCGACCTGCTGGAAAAGGTCGCCCATGCACTTGCGCTGAGCGCCCCGGCCGTCACCCACGCCCACGCCAACGAAGCCTGGCGCGCAAACATCGTGAGCCGCTCCACGCGCATGACCGACCTGCTGGCCGAGGCCTACATGGTGGCGCAGTCGGACGCCAGCGTGCTGCTGCTGGGCGACAGCGGCGCCGGCAAGGAGCTGCTGGCGCAGGCGATCCACCGCGCGAGTCCGCGCTCTGCCCGGCCCTTCGTGGCGGTCAACTGCGGCGCCATCCCGGAGGCGCTGCTCGAATCCGAGCTGTTCGGCCACGTCAAGGGCGCGTTCACGGATGCCGTGAGCAACCACAAGGGCCTGTTCCAGGCGGCCGATGGCGGCACCCTGCTGCTCGACGAAATCGGGGACATGCCGCCCGCCCTGCAGGTGAAATTGCTGCGCGTGCTGCAGGAGCGCGCGGTGCGCCCGGTGGGTGCCAGCCAATCCATCCCCGTGGATGTGCGCATCGTGTCCGCCACGCACCGAGACCTCGAAAGCGCCATGGCGGCAGGGCAGTTCCGCGAAGACCTGTACTACCGGCTCAACGTGGTCACGCTGGTGCTGCCGACCCTGGCCGAGCGGCGCGAGGACATCCCCCTGCTAGCCAACCATTTTCTCGACCAGCTGGCCCGCAAATACGACAAGCGCCTGTCCGGCTTTGCGCCCGAGGCCTTGCGCGCCCTGACCGCCGCCGCCTGGCCCGGCAACGTGCGCCAGCTGTTCAATGTGGTCGAGCAGGTGTGCGCCCTGTCCACTACCCCCCTCGTGCCGCTGACGCTGGTGCAGCGTGCCCTGCGCACCCCCTCCACCCAGGTGCTGAGCTTCAGCGAGGCACGCCAGCGCTTTGAACGTGAGTACCTGGTGGGGCTTTTGAAGATGACCGATGGCAATGTGGCTGATGCCGCCCGGCTCGCCCAGCGCAACCGCACCGAGTTCTATCGCCTGCTGCAAAAGCACGCCCTCGCGCCCGGTAACTTCAAGACCGATGGTGCGCCCGGCGAAGGCGTCGCCGATGAGCGACAAGAGTAAGTCATTGATTTGCAAGGCGTTTCCAAATCGCCTACAAGGCTTTGTCGCCAGATCACGACAAAAAAGCCGATTTTTTGCTCGCCTGACAGCCGCGAACAAATGCTTACAGCCGAATCGCCGCTCAAGTTGTTGATTTAAAAAGGGAATTTCATACTGGCACAGGGTTTGCCCTAGTGTCGGCATGGATGACCACTTTCCCCGCTTTCCCGTCGCCGCGCGCAGGGTCCGGATCGCCGTTGCGGCGCTCGCGACCGTCACGGCGCTTGCCGCTCTCGTGGGGGTCGGCGCCGCGCACGCCCAGGCGCCTGTGCAGCCCCGGGCCGCAGCCCAACCAACACCAGGCTTTGACTTCGACAGCGTGACCCGCCTGGCCCGCGAGCGCGCCAACGCGCCGTACCGCGCTGCCAGCGCCAAGCTCCCGGCCGACCTCGCGCAGCTCAACTACGACCAGGTGCGCGACATCCGCTGGCGCCCCGACCGCGCCCTGTGGCGCGCTGAACAGTTGCCGTTCGAGGCGATGTTCTTTCACCTGGGTCTGTACCAGACCGAACCGGTACTGATCAACGAGGTCACTGCGCAGGGTGCGCGCCATATCCGCTACAGCCGGACAGATTTCGATTACGGCAAGAACAAGGTCGATCCGCAGGCCTGGGGGGACCTGGGCTTTGCGGGCTTTCGCCTGCACAACCACCTGAACTCGGCCGAGTACAAGGACGAGCTGGTGGTCTTCCAGGGCGCCAGCTACTTCCGCGCGCTGGGCAAAGGGCAGCAATACGGCCTGTCTGCCCGGGGCCTGGCCATCGACACCGTGGGCGGCAAGGGCGAGGAGTTTCCACGGTTCACCGAGTTCTGGCTGGTGAAGCCTGCGCGCAATGCCGCACAGGTGCGCGTGTATGCGCTGATGGACTCCCCCCGGGCGACTGGCGCCTATCAATTTGACATCACCCCCGGCAACGCCACCACCACCACGGTGCGCAGCCGCGTGTTTCTGCGCGCAGGCTCCGGCGTGCCGCCCGTGGCCACGCTGGGCATCGCACCGCTGACCAGCATGTTCTTCTTTGGCGAGAACCAGCCCCGCAAGGAAGACTTTCGCCCTGAAGTGCACGACTCGGACGGCCTGATGGTTGCCACGGGCGAAGGCGAATGGCTGTGGCGCCCGCTGCAGAACCCCCGGCAGACGCTGGTGACGTCGTTCAGCACCCAGAACCCCAAGGGCTTCGGACTGATGCAGCGCGACCGCCAGTGGGCCAGCTACGAAGACGTGGAAGCCCGCTATGAACGCCGCCCCAGCGCCTGGGTGCGCCCGTTGCACGACTGGGGCGCAGGCCGGGTCGAGCTGGTGCAGTTGAACACCCCGGATGAAACCCACGACAACGTGGTCGCCTACTGGGTGCCCGCGCAGTTGCCGCCCCCCGGGCAGCCGCTGGAATTTGCCTATGAGCTGAGCTGGCAGGGCGACGAGCAGCAGCGCCCGCCCAGCGCCTGGGCCACGCAGTCGCGCCGTGGCATGGGCTACACCAAGCTGTCCGCCGACGCCCTGCGCCGTCAGACGCAGTACGTGATTGATTTCGAAGGGCCGGCCCTGCAGGCACTGCCCGCCGACGCGGCCGTGAAGGCCGTGGTGACCAGCGACGCCAATGGCCGTGTGCTGGAAAGCCTGGCCTACCGCAACCCCGCCACCCGCCAATGGCGCATGACCGTGCGCGTTGAGCGCCTGAAAGCCGATCGCCCGATCGAGCTGCGCGCATTTCTCCAACACGACAACCACGCAGTGAGTGAAACATGGACGCACATCAGCCTACCCGAGTGAGCACCGAGGGCGCCCGCCGCTCTCACACACTGGCCGCCCCTGCGGTGGTTGCGCGGCGTGGCGCCGCCTACCCCCGCCCGGTCGAGAGCCGACGCAGCCCGCTGCGTGAAGAACGCCACCCCAGCTCGGTGACGGCGCCCCCGGTCAACCGCGGATCGATGCCGCCGGTGCCCTGGCGCGGGTTCTGGAACAGCATCGGCACCGCCGTGCTGATGCGGCTGACCGGGCGGCGCATGCCCGCTCGCGCCGAGAAGACAGGGCCCGACGCCGCGCAGGACGCCGCCTGGCAGGGCGCAGCCCAGCGCCGCCGCTGGACGTTTGCGGTGCTGACCGTTCTGACCACGGCGCTGGCCAGCACGCTCTTCGCTGGCGTGCAACCGGACTATGACAACGCCTGGCTGGGTTACGGCCAGATCGCGCTGTTCGCGCTGCTCTCGGCGTGGGTGGTCACCGGCTTTCTCACCGGCCTGATGGGTTTTTGGGTGATGGTGCGGGGCGACAAGCATGCGCTGTCAGTGCGCAGCGTGGCCGGGCACACCCTGGCGCCCGACGCGCGCACCGCGATCATCATGCCCATCTGCAACGAGGACGTGACCACCGTATTTGCGGGTCTGCGGGCCACCTGCGAATCGGTGGCGGCCACGGGCCACGGTGCCACGTTCGACGTGTTTGTGCTGTCCGACAGCTACGACCCCGACATCGCGCGCGCCGAACGCGCCGCCTGGGAAGAGCTGCGCACCGCCCTGGCCGAACACAGCCAGCAGCCGCAGGTGCAGGTGTACTACCGCCTGCGCACCCGCCGCACCCACCGCAAGGCCGGCAACGTGGCCGATTTCTGCCGCCGCTGGGGCAAGGACTACCGCTACATGGTGGTGCTGGACGCCGACAGCGTGATGAGCGGCGACTGCATCGTCTCGATGGCCAAGCTGATGGAAGCCCACCCCACCGCCGGCATCATCCAGACCGCCACGCAGGCCATCGGCCATGTCACCCTGCACGCGCGCGCCCAGCAGTTCGCCTCGCGCGTCACGGGCCGCCTGTTCACCCTGGGCATGCAGTACTGGCAGCTGGGCGAGTCCCACTACTGGGGCCACAACGCCATCATCCGCGTGGCGCCATTCATGCAGCACTGCGCGCTCGCGCCCATCCCGGGCAAGGGTGGCTTGGCCGGCGGCATCATGTCGCACGACTTCGTCGAGGCCGCCCTGATGCGCCGCGCGGGCTACCACGTGTGGCTGGTGAGCGATCTGATCGGCAGCTACGAACAACAGCCGCCGGACCTGCTGGCCGAGCTGCAGCGCGACCGCCGCTGGTGCCAGGGCAACCTGCAGAACGCGCGCCTCATGGCCGAGCCGGGCATCCACCCCGTGCACCGCTCCATGTTCGTGACAGGTGCGATGGCCTATCTGTCCGCACCGCTGTGGCTCGCGTTTCTGACCCTGGGCACCGCGCTGTGGCTGTCGGGCGCCCGGCTGGTGGCCGACTGGCACATCCTGCCCAGCGAGCTGATCGCGCTGTGGACGTGGACGCTGAGCATGCTGTTCCTGCCCCGCATCCTGGGCGTGGCCGCCGTCTTCATGCGCCGCGAGCAGCTGCAGTACGGCGGCACCGCAAGCCTGCTCAAGAGCGCTGCGGTCGAGAGCGTGATGGCGGTGCTGCAAGCCCCGGTGCGCATGCTGGCCCACTCGCTGTTCGTGCTGATCGCCCTCACAGGCCTCAAGCTCGAATGGAAGTCGCCCCCCCGCGAAGCGCAGGCCGTGCCCTGGGGCCACGCAGCGCGCCAGCTCGCCCCGATGAGCGCCATCATCGCGCTGCTGGCCGCCGGCGTGGCACTGATCGACGGCGGCGCCCTGCTGTGGCTGCTGCCGGTGGGCCTGCCCCTTGCGCTGGCCATTCCCATGGCCGTGATCACCAGCCAGATCGCGCTGGGCCAATCGATGCGCGAACAGCGGATCTTGCTGATTCCCGAAGAGGCGTGGTCGCCCCCGGTGCTGCGCCGCGCCTGGTTGCACGCCCGGCAGCTCGCCAGCCCTGCAGCATTGTGACAATCTGAAAGAGCGTTCACAAAATGGAAGCCGGTGCTTGCACCGGCTTTTTGCCACTTGCTCCTGTTTTTATAGCTGTCAGCGCTTTCTGGATAAGCGGTGGAAGCCAAAAATGCTCGAAATTTCAGTTCCAGCCGCACTGTACCCCCCGTTTGCCGCCGCCTTAGGATAGGCACCCTTTCGACACCAGCAGGTTGCTCACTGGTCCCGCTGCTGCGCCGCCAGCGCCGATCCTCCCCGCGCACCGCCTGCGCCGACATTGATGCCACCGTTTTCCTCCGCTCCCACCGCCGGCAGGCGGCTCCTGATCCAGACCAGCGCGTTTTTTGCATTGAGTTCCCTGCTTGCAGGCTGCGGCGTTTTCGTCCCGCCGCCGCTGCAGTCACCACCGCCAGTGGCCGAGGCCCCTGTGCCGCCACCGCCACCCGAGCCCGCTGGCCGCATCATCTTTGCCGGCCTGGCCATGCACTCGCAGGCCAAGGCGTTCCGCAACGACATAGAGCTGGCCGAAAAGTGGGTCAGGGACATCGACCCCAATGCCCTGCTGGTCAAGCTGGCCAATCCTACCCGCGACCAGGTCAGCGACTGGCCGCAGGTCACGGCAGAAAATTTCGCGCTGGTCATGGCCAAAACGGCCGAGGTGGCGCAGCCGCGTGACCGGGTGCTGCTCTTCATCTCCACCCACGGCAATCCAGGGCTGCTCCAGATCAACGCGGCCGGCAAGCACCTGCAGCCTCTCACCACCCGCATGCTGAGCGACGCGCTCGCACCCCTCAAGAACGTGCCCACGCTGGTCGTGCTCTCGGCCTGCTACAGCGGCGCGTTCATCGAACCGCTCGAGGCACCGAATCGCGTGGTGCTGACGTCCACCGACGTGCGGCGCACCAGCTTCAACTGCCGCTATCCCGGCAACCACACTCCGTTTGCGGAAGCGCTGTTCGGCCAGGCGGACGCGGGCAGCCGTTCGGCAACCGACTGGATGGAAGAGGCGCAAAAGACCATCACCGCGCAGGAAAAGCGCCGCAAGCTCTCGCCCTCCCGCCCGCGCCTGTTTGTGGGCGAAGACGCCAAGGCCTGGGCAGACCGTCCGCTGGGCCTGTGGCTGCAGGCGCCGCCCGGCCCTTGAGAGCCGGGGCCCTTGAGCGCTGGGGCCCCTGAATCCCTGAAACCAGCTCCCGCGCGCATTGCGCGCACCCTGCCCTTCACCTGAAACACCAAGGCCCCGGGCGAAGCGCACTTCGCCCGGGGCCTTGGTGTTTTGAAGCCTGCGCAGTGCCAGATGCGGCTCTGCGAAAGCGGCCACCGTCAGAACGGCATCTTGGGCATGCCGCCGCCGCCCAGGCCCTTCATGCCGCCCATGCGCTTCATCATCTTCATCAGGCCGCCGCCCTTCATCTTCTTCATCATCTCCTGCATCTGCTCAAACTCCTTGAGCAGGCGGTTCACTTCCTGCACCTGCACGCCCGCGCCACCGGCGATGCGCTTCTTGCGGGTGGCCTTGATGAGTTCGGGCTTGCGGCGCTCCAGCGGGGTCATGCTCTGGATGATGCCTTCCTTGCGCTTGATGTCCTTCTCGGCCTTGTCCATGTCCAGCGAGCCCGCCTTGGCCGTGAGCTGTGACGGCAGCTTGTCCATCAGGCTGGAGAGCCCGCCCATCTGCTTCATCTGCTGGATCTGGGAGAGGAAATCGTTCAAATCGAACCCATCGCCGCTCTTGACCTTGGCGGCCAGCTTCTGCGCCGCTTCCATGTCCACGCCGGCCGTGACCTGCTCGACCAGTGCCACGATGTCGCCCATACCCAGGATGCGGCCCGCGTGGCGTTCGGCGTCGAACACCTCCAGGCCGTCGATCTTTTCGGACACACCCGCAAACTTGATGGGCGCGCCGGTGATCTGCCGCACCGACAGCGCCGCGCCACCGCGCGAGTCGCCGTCCAGCTTGGTCAGCACAATGCCGGTGAGCGGTAGCGCCTCCTTGAAGGCCTTGGCCGTGTTGATCGCATCCTGGCCCTGCATGGCATCGACCACGAACAGGGTCTCGACCGGGTTCAGCGCAGCGTGCAGGTCCTTGATCTCCTTCATCAAGGCTTCGTCGATGGCCAGGCGCCCGGCCGTGTCCACCAGCAACACGTCGAAGAAGTGCTTGCGCGCGTAGTCGATGGCGGCGCGGGCGATGTCCAGCGGCTTCTGGTCGGGTGTGCTGGGGAACCATTCGGCACCCGCCTGTTTGGTCACGGTCTTGAGCTGCTCGATGGCCGCAGGGCGGTACACGTCGCCCGACACCGTCAGCACCTTCTTCTTGCGCTTTTCGATCAGGTGCTTGGCCAGCTTGGCCGTGGTGGTGGTCTTGCCCGCGCCCTGCAGGCCGGCCATCAGGATCACGGCCGGGGGCTGGGCGGCCAGGTTGATGTCGGAGATGCCTTCGCCCATGGTGGCGGCCAGCTCGCGGTTGACGATGCTGACGAGCGTCTGCCCGGGCTTGAGCGAACCCAGCACTTCCTGGCCCAGCGCCTTTTCCTTGACGCGCGCGATGAAGTCGCGCACCACCGGCAGCGCCACATCGGCTTCGAGCAGGGCCATGCGCACCTCGCGCAGCATGTCCTGCACATTGGATTCGGTGATGCGGGCCTGGCCACGCATCTCCTTGACGAGGCGCGTGAGTTTGTCGGTGAGGGCGGAAGCCATAGAGAGAAGTTCCGGTGATGCCTGCGCGGCATCAACGCAGGGCGTTGCGCGCAAGCCCGCCAGGGCGCTGGCGGTGGGGCGAAAGGCTAAACTGTATCCATGATTTTAGCGAGTAGCTCCCCTGCCAGCTGGCTTCTTGCCCTGGCGGCTGCCATGGCCTACGCCGTGCCCGCTGCGGCCGCGTCCCGCCTGAGCGCCGCGGCATCGCGCAATGCGCTGCTGCTGGCATGGACGCTGCACGGCGCCGTGCTCGTGTGGGGCCTGTGGGGCGAGTCACCCCGCTTCGGCTTTGCGCCCGCACTGTCGATGACGGCCTGGCTGGTGCTGACCGTGTATGCCGTGGAGCGGCAGCTGTTCCCGCAGATGCAGGCCCGCTGGGCGCTGGCGGCGCTGGGCGCTGCAGCCGTCGTGCTGGCGCTGCTGTTTCCCGGGCAGCCGCTGCACGTGGCGGCATCGGCCTGGTTGCCCTTGCATCTGGCCCTGGGCATTGCCTGTTACGGCCTCTTTGGCGCTGCGGTGGTTCATGCCTGGCTCATGACACGCGCCGAGCGCCACATCCGCCAGGCCGAGGACCCCCACAGCGGCATCCCCCTGCTCACCCTGGAACGGCTGACCTTCCGGTTCGTGACCGCCGGTTTTGTGCTGCTCACGGCCACGCTGCTGGCGGGCTGGCTGTTCGGCGACACGCTGTACGGGCGCGCCTGGCGGTGGGACCACAAGGCCATCTTCTCACTGCTGTCGTGGCTGACCTTTGCCGCACTGCTGCTGGGCCGGGCGCGATTCGGCTGGCGCGGCCGCAACGCGGTGCGTGTGCTGTATGCCGGCACCACACTGCTGCTGCTGGCCTATGTGGGCTCGCGTTTCGTGATGGAAGTCGTGCTGGGGCGTGCCCCATGAAATACCTGCTTGTTCTGGTGGTGTTGCTGGTGGCGTTTGGCATCTGGCGCAGCCGCAGAGTCTCGGGCGACGCCCCGCGCCAGCCCCGCGCGCCCGCGCTGCCCCAAGACATGCTGGCCTGCGCCCATTGCGGCGTGCACATTCCACGGTCCGACGCGCTGATGCGCGGCCAGGACGCCTACTGCAGCGCCGAACACCAGCGCCTGGGCCCGGCCTGAGAGCCATGCAGACAGCTGCGCCTGGGCCCCTCTGGTCTGCGGCAGACGCACCCTTTGTGCGCCTGTGGCGCGGGTTTCTCAGCGCCCGCGTGCTAGTGGCACTGGCCCTGCTGATCCTGCAGGGCGCCGGGCAGATGGTGAACCAGGTGTCCGAGCAGGCCGTGCTGGCGGTGTGCCTGGCCTACCTGGTCGCCACGGTGTTGCTGCGCGTGCTGGCGCGGCACGCGCCGCCCTCGCCGGGCGCGGGCCCGCAGTGGCTTCCCTCGATCGGGGTGGATCTGGCGGCCATTTCGGCCCTGCAGCTGCTGCAGGTGGGCTCGATGAACTTCACGCCGTTGTTCGGCCTGCCCATCCTGATGGCCGCGGTGCTGGGCACGCTCACGCTGGCACTGGGCACCACCGCCGGCGTGACCTTGCTGCTGCTGGCCTGGGCCTGGTGGACAGGCACGCGGTCGGGCGGTGAAGAAGCCCAGCGATATCTGCAAAGCGCGCTCACCGGCACCGGCTATTTCATCGTGAGCTACCTGGTGCACCAGCTGGCCACCCGCCTGACGCGGGAGCAGGAACTCGCGCAGCAAAGCCAGGTGGCCGCGCAGGTGCAGGCCCAGGTCAGTGCCCTGGTCATCCAGAACCTCACCGATGGCGTGCTGGTGGTGGACGAGAACGACATGGTGCGGCTGGCCAACCCGGCGGGGCTTCAGCTGCTGGGCAGCGCGGCGGTTCCCGCGCCACCCTTCGCGCTGGCATCCGAAGCCCCCTGGCACCCCCTGGTGCTACTGGCGCGGCGCACCTTCCGCCAGGAACAGCCGCAGATGGCCGATGTGGACTTGCTGCACCCCGGGCAAAGCCCCACCGGCCTGCATGTGCGCACCTGGCTCACGTCCACGCGCGAAGCGGCCCGGCAGTCTCACAGCGAGAGGCTGTGCGTGATGTTTCTGCACGACCTGCGAGAACTGGAGGCGCGGCTGCGCACCGAAAAGCTGGCCGCCATGGGGCGCATGTCCGCCGCAGTCGCCCACGAGATCCGCAACCCCCTCGCCGCCATCGTGCAGGCCAACGCGCTGCTGGAGGAAGACCTGCACGACCCCGCGCAGAAGCGGCTGGCAGGCATGGTGCAGCAAAACGCGGACCGCCTGGCGCGCATCGCCGAGGAAGTGCTGGACATCGCGCGCGTGCAGCACCAGATCAGCCACGCGCCGGCCTCCACGCTGGCGCTGGACGACACGGTCGCGCAGATCTGGAACGACTGGCAGGCCCACGACCCCGCTGTGCGCCGCGCCCAGGTGCAGCTCGAAGCCAGCGGCACCCACGTGGAGTTCGATGTCGAGCACCTGCGCCGCGTGCTGGTGAATCTGCTGGACAACGCGCTGCGCTACATGGGCTCGGCCCACGACTCTCTCGCCATCTCCACCCGCACCACCCCAAGCGGTCAGGTGAGCCTGCAGGTCTGGAGCGACGGCGCACCGATGGACAAGTCGGTGGAGCGGCATCTGTTCGAGCCGTTTTTCTCGTCCGAGAGCCGCTCCAGCGGCCTGGGCCTGTACATTTGCCGAGAGCTTTGCCAGCGCCACGGGGCATCCATCAGCTACCAGCGGGTCCATCGCATCACCGCGCGCGGCGAGGTGGGCGGCAATGCCTTCACCGTGGCGTTTCGCCGCATCACCCGTCCCAGCGACCCGGCCACGCTGTTCGACACCATCGTGGTGTAGACAGGAACTACCGCCCATTAGGACGCACCGGCTCCCTGCGCAACGCCATCCAACCCTGACATGAGTACATCCGCCTCCTCTCCGGCTTCCATCCTCGTTGTGGACGACGAGCCCGATCTGCGCACGCTGTACGAGCTCACGCTGCTGCGCGAAGGCTATCGCGTGGATACGGCGTCTTCCGTGCAGGAGGCGCGCGAACAGCTTCTCGCACACCGGTTTGACGCCGTCATCACCGACATGCGCCTGCCCGATGGTTTCGGCATGGAGCTGCTTCAAGACCTGCGCGACCAGCAGCGCCGCGAACGCTGCGTGGTGATGACCGCCTATGGTTCGGCCGAGAACGCCGTGGAGGCCCTGCGCGCAGGCGCTTTCGACTACCTCACCAAGCCGGTGGACCTCAAGCAGTTCCGCCTGGTGGTGGCCTCCGCGGTGCAGGGCACGGGCGGCGTGCCCGCGCCGCGCAGCACGCGCAGCCCGTCGTCGGGCCGATCAGGGGCATCGGCCGCTGCGGCAGATGTGCCGGGCGGCAATGCCGCGCTCGACCGGCTGGTGGGCGAGTCCGAGGCCATGCGCAACGTCAAGCAACGCGTGGCCAAGGTGGCCCGGGGCATGGCACCGGTGCTCATTCACGGCGAGTCGGGTACCGGCAAGGAACTGGTGGCCCGCGCACTGCACGCCAGCAGCCAGCGCGCCGACGGCCCGCTGGTGGCCGTGAACTGCGGGGCGATTCCCGAGAACTTGCTGGAGGCGGAATTCTTCGGCGCGCGCAAGGGCTCGTACACCGGTGCCGCGCAGGACCGGGACGGCTACTTCCAGGCCGCGCGCGGCGGCACGCTCTTCCTGGACGAGATCGGCGACCTGCCCCTCGCAATGCAGTCCAAGCTGCTGCGCGCCATCCAGGAGCGCAGCGTGCGCCCGCTGGGGTCCACGCAGGAGGAAACCGTGGACGTGCGCATCGTCAGCGCCACCCACCGTGACCTGGCCGCCGATGTGCAGTCCGGCCGATTCCGCCAGGATCTGTACTACCGCCTGAACGTGATCGAGATCGTGATCCCGCCCCTGCGGGAGCGGCGCGAAGACCTGCCCGCGCTGTGCCATTCGCTGCTTGCACGCATCGCGCACGAGTCCGGCATGCCCGTGCCGGCACTCACCCCCGCTGCGCTGGACGCGATTGCCGCACACCCGCTGACCGGCAATGTGCGCGAACTCGAGAACCTGCTGCACCGCGCCGTGGCACTGAGCGACGGCGAGGAGCTGCATGTCGATGCGCCCGCAGGCGGTGCGGACCCGGCAGCAACCCGCGCCCACCGGCCCGCCGCGGCCCTCCCCCCCGGCGCAGCAGCGACCGACACCACGGCTGCGGCTGCGGACACGGCGGCCCCAGCTCCGGCCACGCTGGGCAGCACCGTGGCCCTGCCCAGCGACCTGCAGGCCTGGCTGGACCAGCAGGAGCGCGACATCCTCATCCGCGCACTGCGCGAAGCGGGCTTCAACCGCACCGCCACGGCGGCGCGGCTGGGCATCAGCCTGCGGCAGATCCGTTACCGCATTGCCCGCCTGAACATCGCTGCACCCACCGACTCCGACCCGCATGAAGACATCGGCTGAAGCCTGGGACGGCGGCTGGCACCGGGGCGCTCAGCACCTGGCATCTCCCAATCAGGGGCCTCGCCCTGACGCCAACGCACCGGTCGACCTCATCGTCGTCCATTCGATCAGCCTGCCGCCGGGGCAGTTCGGCACCGGGGCCGTGCAGCAGCTGTTCACCAACACGCTCGACTGGGACGCACACCCCTACTTCCAGAGCATTCGCGGGCTGCAGGTTTCGGCGCACTTCTTTATCGACCGCGCGGGGGGGCTCTGGCAGTTCGTCGACTGTGACCGGCGGGCCTGGCATGCGGGCCAATCGCACTATCGCGGACGCGATCAGTGCAACGATGATTCCGTGGGCATCGAACTGGAGGGACTGGAGGGCGACCGCTTCGAGCCGGAACAGTACGCCGCGCTTGCAGCCCTGTGCCAGGACATTGCCCTGCGCTATCCCGTGCGCCACATCGCCGGCCACGAACACATCGCCCCTGGCCGCAAGCACGACCCTGGCGCCGGATTCGACTGGCGGACGCTGCAGCGCCTGCTGGGCTGGCCGGCGGGGTATTTCCCGCTCGACGTTCAACCACCGGCGTGAACATCGACCCCCACCCGCGCAGGCGGCATCGATAGCAAAAATTTTTTTGTGCAAACGCACACGACCTGGGGCCCGTGATGCCGTGCGGGTTTGCAGGCGAAATCCGCCGGCATCGCCCGCCGTTGCGTGCCATGGCCGCAACTTTTCAAGCCCTGGCACGCTGTCCGCCGAGCCCGCGCGGCGCCTTCATCCAGCCCTTTGCACAGGCTGTTTCATTTTTGGGCGCGAACACGGCGGTACACTACCGGTAGTGTCTTGAACGCATTCGACACACCATATATAGTGTGCGCCAGACTGAATGTCGGCGCATGACTCTCTCCCATGCGACGGCGCCTCAAGCCGCACGCCCATCCCAGACAGCCCACAGAAGAGGACACCCATGCAAGCTGCTTTGAACACGCCTTCCCCATCCCACACAACCACCGGCCAGGCCGCGCCGCAGGCCGCGGCCGCGGCGTCCGAAACCGGCCACCCGTTGACGCACTACCAGATCATTCGCCGCAATGGCGCAGTGGTGCCGTTCGAGCCGCAAAAAATTGCGGTGGCGATGATGAAGGCGTTTCTTGCAGTGCACGGCACGCAGGGTGCAGCCTCGGCCAGCGTGCGCGAAGTGGTGGACACGCTCACCCAGAACGTGGTGCGCGCCCTCATGCGCTCGCGCCCCGGCGGCGGCACCTTTCACATTGAGGACGTGCAGGACCAGGTGGAACTGGGCCTGATGCGCGGCGAGCACCACGAAGTCGCCCGCGCCTACGTGCTGTACCGCGAGCGCCGCACGCAAGAGCGCGCCCACCACCAGGAAAAGCTGGCACCCGCCACGCCTGTGCTCAACGTGATCGACAACGGCCAGCGCGTGCAACTCGACATCCTGCGCCTGCACGGGCTCATCGAGTCGGCCTGCGCCAACCTCGGCGCCGACATCCAGGCCGCACCCATCGTTGCGGAAACCATGCGCAACCTGTATGACGGCGTGCCCATGGACGAGGTCTACAAGGCCTCCATCCTGGCGGCCCGCACCCTGATCGAGAAGGACCCGGACTACACCTACGCCACCGCCCGCCTGCTGCTGCACACCATCGTGCGCGAGGTGCTGGGGCGCGAGGTGGCCCACGCCGACATGGGCCAGGCGTACCAGGACTATTTCCCCGCCTTCATCCAGAAGGGCGTGGACAACGAACTGCTCGACGAGCGTCTGCTCAAGCAGTACGACCTGCACCGCCTGGGCGGCGCGCTCAAGGCCGAACGCGACCTGCAGTTCGATTACCTGGGCCTGCAAACGCTGTATGACCGCTACTTCCTGCACGTCAAGAAGACCCGCATCGAACTGCCCCAGGCCTTCTTCATGCGCGTGGCCATGGGCCTGGCGCTCAATGAGACCGACCGCGAAGCGCGCGCCATCGAGTTCTACGAAGTCCTCTCCAGCTTCGACTTCATGTCCAGCACGCCCACGCTGTTCAACAGCGGCACGCTGCGCTCGCAACTGTCCAGCTGCTACCTGACCACCGTGCCCGACGACCTGGACGGCATCTACGAGTCCATCAAGGAAAACGCCCTGCTGTCCAAGTTTGCCGGCGGCCTGGGCAACGACTGGACCCGCGTGCGCGCCCTGGGCTCGCACATCAAGGGCACCAATGGCGAATCGCAGGGCGTGGTGCCATTCCTGAAGGTGGTGAACGACACGGCCGTGGCCGTGAACCAAGGCGGCAAGCGCAAGGGCGCCGTCTGCACCTACCTGGAAACCTGGCACCTGGACATCGAGGAGTTTCTGGAGCTGCGCAAGAACACGGGCGACGACCGCCGCCGCACGCACGACATGAACACGGCCAACTGGATCCCCGACCTGTTCATGCGCCGCGTGATGGAAAAGGGCACCTGGACGCTGTTCTCGCCCTCCAACGTGCCCGACCTGCACGACCTGTTCGGCGCCGACTTCGAAAAGGCCTACGTGGCCTACGAAGAGAAAGCGGCCCGCGGCGAGATCAAGCCCAGCAAGACCGTGCAGGCCACCGACCTGTGGCGCAAGATTCTCACGATGCTGTTCGAAACCGGCCACCCCTGGATCACCTTCAAGGACGCCTGCAACGTGCGCTCGCCCCAGCAGCACGCCGGCGTGGTGCACTCGTCCAACCTGTGCACCGAGATCACGCTGAACACCAGTGACACCGAGACCGCCGTGTGCAACCTCGGCTCGGTCAACCTGCTGCAGCACCTGAAGGACGGCCCGCGCGACGCGAACGGCGTTGCTGTCAAGGTTCTCGACCACGAGAAGCTCAAGAAGACCATCACGGTGGCCATGCGCATGCTGGACAACGTGATCGACATCAACTACTACGCGGTCAACAAGGCCCGTGACTCCAACCTGCGCCACCGTCCCGTGGGCCTGGGCCTGATGGCCTTCCAGGACAGCCTGTATGCGCTGCGCATTCCGTACGCGTCGCAAGAGGCTGTGGAATTTGCCGACAAGTCGATGGAAGCCATCTGCTACTACGCCTACTGGGCGTCCACCGAGCTGGCGAAGGAGCGCGGCCAGTACTCCAGCTACAAGGGCTCGCTGTGGGACCGCGGCATCCTGCCGTTCGACACGCTGGACATGCTCGCCCAGGCCCGTGGCGGCTATGTGGAGGTGAACCGCTCGTCCACCCTCGACTGGGATGCCCTGCGCAAGAAGATCGCGCAGGACGGCATGCGCAACTCCAACTGCGTCGCCATCGCGCCCACGGCCACCATCTCCAACATCATCGGCGTCGACGCCTCCATCGAGCCGTCGTTCGGCAACCTGTCGGTCAAGTCCAACCTGTCGGGCGAGTTCACCGTGATCAACGGCGGGCTGGTGCGCGACCTCAAGCGCCTGGGCCTGTGGGATGACGTGATGATCATGGACCTCAAGCACTTCAAGGGCTCGCTGCACCCCATCGACCGCGTGCCTGCCGACATCAAGGCGCTGTACTCCACCGCGTTCGAGGTCGAGCCGCAGTGGCTGGTCGAAGCCGCAGCGCGCCGCCAGAAGTGGATCGACCAGGCGCAGAGCCTGAACATCTACATGGCCGGCGCGTCGGGCAAGAAGCTGGACGACACCTACAAGCTCGCATGGATTCGCGGCCTCAAGACCACGTACTACCTGCGCACGCAGAGCGCGACGCACGTCGAGATGAGCACGGTGAACACACGCCAGCTCAACGCCGTGTCTTCCGGCAGCGAAGGCGGCGCACCAACGGCGTCGGCGTCCGCGCAGCCTGCATCGGGCCCACGCGAGGCGGCTGCCGCAGCACCCGCCGCGCTTCCCGCCACGGACGTTCAATTCAGCGCCATCGACGATCCCGGTTGCGAGGCCTGCCAATAAGGACTTGGCGCGCAACACGTCGGAGGGTTCCGACGTGTTGCGCATGTGCTGTGAAGCAACAAAACGTTGCTGCACAACGCTGCAGTGCTTTCCTTTTTGCAGCACTGCTTTCATAATCCGAACACTGGAAAATCTATGTTGTCCTGGGACGAAGAAGTCAAGCCCTCATCGCAAAATCAACTGGACGGTGGACTGAACACGAGCCACCCGGCGGGTCAGCCGCCCCTGTCTTTCCAGACCCCTTCCCTGCAGGCCGTGCAGACAACAACGACGGCTGCCACAACCACCGCTTCCGCTGCACCGGCTGCCACACACCGCCGCGTGAACGCCGCCGACAAGCGCATCATCAACGGCCAGACCGACGTCAACCAGTTGGTGCCGTTCAAGTACAAGTGGGCGTGGGAGAAATACCTTGCCACCTGCGCCAATCACTGGATGCCGCAAGAGGTGAACATGACGCGCGACATCGCGTTGTGGAAGGACCCCAACGGCCTGACCGATGACGAGCGCCGCATCATCAAGCGCAACCTCGGCTTCTTCGTCACCGCCGACTCGCTGGCCGCCAACAACATCGTGCTGGGCACCTACCGCCACATCACGGCGCCCGAGTGCCGGCAGTTCCTGCTGCGCCAGGCTTTTGAAGAAGCGATCCACACCCACGCCTACCAGTACATCGTGGAGTCGCTTGGCCTCGACGAGAGCGAGATCTTCAACGCCTACAACGAAGTGCAGTCGATCCGCGAGAAGGACGAGTTCCTGATCCCGTTCATCGACGCGATCATGGACCCCAACTTCCAGACCGGCACGCCCGAGAACGACCAGACGCTGCTCAAGTCGCTGATCGTCTTCGCCTGCCTGATGGAAGGCCTGTTCTTCTACGTGGGCTTCACGCAGATCCTGGCGCTGGGCCGCCAGAACAAGATGACGGGCGCTGCCGAGCAGTACCAGTACATCCTGCGCGACGAGTCCATGCACTGCAACTTCGGCATCGACCTGATCAACCAGCTCAAGCTGGAGAACCCGCACCTGTGGACGGCCGAGTTCAAGGCCGAGATCAAGGCGCTGTTCCTGAAGGCGGTGGAGCTGGAATACCGCTATGCCGAGGACACCATGCCCCGCGGCGTGCTGGGCATGAACGCCTCCATGTTCAAGGGCTACCTGCGCTACATCGCCAACCGCCGCGCCACGCAGATCGGGCTCGAAACCCTCTTCCCCAATGAAGAGAACCCGTTTCCGTGGATGAGCGAAATGATCGACTTGAAGAAGGAACGCAACTTCTTCGAGACCCGGGTTATTGAATACCAGTCGGGTGGTGCGCTGTCCTGGGACTAGCGCCTTTTCTTTGCAGGCCCCACACCACCATGGATTTCTACACCACGCCCTTCACCCGTAGCGCCGCGAAGGCGGCCGTGTGGGGCGTTCCCGTGTTCATGGGGATGGAGTTCTTCTCCATCTCCATGGATCGCTTCCTGACCACTGCAGACAGGAAGTGCTCTTTGCATGCAAATTGACCCAAGGAGAACATGATGGCAACTGCGAAAAAACCCGCCGCAAAGAAAGCGGCCCCAGCGAAGAAGGCTGCTCCCGCCAAGAAGGCCGTAGCCGCGAAGAAGGCGGCTCCTGCCAAGAAGGCAGCCGCACCGGCGAAGAAGGCTGCGCCCGCCAAGAAGGCTGTAGCCGCCAAGAAGGCAGCACCGGCAAAGAAAGCCGTAGCCGCGAAGAAGGCAGCACCGGCCAAGAAGGCAGCAGCCCCAGCGAAGAAGGCCGCGCCCGCCAAGAAGGCCGTAGCCGCGAAGAAGGCCGCACCTGCCAAGAAGGCAGCGGCCCCAGCGAAGAAGGCTGCACCCGCCAAGAAGGCCGCCGCCGCCAAGAAGGCTGCTCCTGCCAAGGCCCCTGCCAAGAAGGCTGCGCCCGCCAAGAAGGCCGCCAAGGCCCCTGCCCCTGCGGCCGCTGCTGCAGCTGCACCCGCAGCGCAAACCACGCTCAACCCCCAGGCGGCGTGGCCCTTCCCCACGGGCAACAAGCCCTGATACCTGCGCCCCCTGGCGCCCGGCCCGGCATTCCGATGCCGGGTTTTTTTTTGCCCGTTGCGGCGGATTTGCTATCAAAACGAGAGTGGGCACCGCTTTCCCATCAAGGCTTTCAAAGAAAAATCATCGAAATGCCTTGTCCAGAATGCGCTACACGCTCTCAATTTGTGAGCAAAACGCAGAAATCACTCGACAGCCCCCTGTTGCGCAGGACAGACCGGCGTGGACGCCGAGGCGTGCAAGTCAGCACTGCGGGACGGCGAAGAACTGCAGCGCAGCACATTTCTCAATCCGTTTTCCCACCCCGTTGCGGGCAGCCCCCGGACAACGCAGGCGCGGTGCCCGCGATGCCTTATTCCGGCGTGAAATCCAGCGTGTAGTTCTGGGGCCCACGCTGGGCGATCTTGAGCGCACCGACCCGGTTGCCCAGCGCAGCGCAGCGCTCCAGCGACCAGCCCTTTTCCAGCCCGAACAGCAGCGCGCCGCGCCATGCGTCGCCGCAGCCCGTGGGGTCGACCACCGCAGCAGGAACGGCGGCGGGCACGTGCGTCTTCTGGCCGTCCACCCAGACCTCGCAACCCTCGGCCCCCAAGGTCACGACCAGGCCGCGCACCTGGCGCGAGAGGGCCTCCAGCGACCAGCCCGTGCGGTCGCACAGCATCTTGCCCTCGTAGTCGTTCACCGTGACCCACGACGCCTGCTCCACAAACGCCTTCAGCTCTTCACCGTTGAACATGGGCAGCCCCTGGCCCGGGTCGAACACGAACGGAATGCCGGCCGCCACAAACTGGGCCGCATGCTGGATCATCGCGTCGCGCCCGTCGGGGGCCACAATGCCCACGGCCGCAGTGGCCGCGTCGCCCGCCGTGATCTGGTTCGCGTGCGCCTGCATCATGGCGCCGGGGTGAAACGCGGTGATCTGGTTGTTGTCCCGGTCGGTCATGATCATGGCCTGGGCGGTGTAGGTGTCCTGCACCTGGCCCACATGGCGCGCGCTGATGCCCAGCGCATCCAGGCGCTGCAGGTACTCGGCCCCGTCGCTGCCCAGCATGGCCATGGGCAGGGGCTCTCCGCCCAGCAGCTTCAGGCTGTAGGCGATGTTGCCCGCGCAGCCCCCAAAGTCGCGGCGCAGCGACGGCACGAGAAACGACACGTTCAGGATGTGCAACTGGTCGGGCAGGATCTGCTCGGCGAACCGGCCCTCGAAAGTCATGATGGTGTCGAACGCCAGGGATCCGCAAATGATGGCAGCCATATCGGTGGAGAAGAAAGGAGATGGAAAAAGGGAAAGTTCAGTGCGGCTGCAGGCCATCCCGCGCCAGACGCAGCGGTGCCGCAGCCCGGCGCAGGCATGCCTTCATGGATAGAACGCCAGCACCCGGTAGCCCGCCACGCGCGCGCCTCCGGTGGTCACGATGACGGCCACTGACGCGCTCCATTCGCCGCGCGCTGGCAGTTCTGCCGGTGCGGCAAGGTCGGCGGGCAGCAGCACGCGGCGCAGCACGGCCTGGTCCTGGGCGTCGGTCAGCGTCAGCTCCACCGCCGGCATGGCCAGCGGCATGGCGGACTGGTTCTTCATCGTGAACGCGAGCTGGTAGCTGTCGCCCCGGGCCTTGTTGAACGACGAGCTGTCGATCACCACATCCGCAATCTGGCGCGGGGCGGCGATCTCGCAGCGCAATGGCTCACACAGCTTTGTCAGCCAGGGGCGCGCGCGCGGCTCCATCGCGGCGATGCGGTCTCGCTCCTGCACGGCCACCTGCGCGCCCAGCGCCGTCAGCAACGCCAGGGTCAGCAGCAGCAGCACGCCGCGCACCCAGGCCTGGCGCCAGAAGGCCTGTCGCCGCGCCGCGCGCACAAAGCTGACCTCAGGGTCTGCGTGCGGCTCCTCGTCATCCGCATCGTCATGGGCCGGAGTGGATGCGCCTCTGCGCGGATCGGCCCGCAGCACGGCAGCAGCGGAGTCATCCGCCACCAGCGCGAGCGCGTCGGCGCCGTGTGCGTCCGCAGCTGCGTCCGCAACCACGGCTGTGGCAGGCTTTTCAGAGGGCGCCGCTTCGTGCAGCGCAGGAAAGCTGATGTCGGGAATGTGCAGGGCAGGCTCGGACTCTCGGGTCTCCTCTGCGCGCGCAGCGGTATCTGTGGCCGCCCTGCCTTCGGGCAGTTCCGTCGCGCGGGCGTCCGTATTTGCAGTGTCGAGCACGTCTACCGGCCAGTCGGAGTCCGGCAGCTCTGCCACCGGCAGCTCGTAGCCGCCCGGTACTGTGGGCACCGAAGGCGCCACCGGCGTGCGCGCAGGGTCCGTGAACGATGCGCGCTGGGGCCTCGCGCCGGGCGACGGAAGTTCCAGCGGCTCGTAGGACTCCAGCATGTCGAGCGACGCCGGGACGGTGTCCACAAACCCGGGGGGCGCATCGCCCGTTTCATCCCTGTCGTCCGTCCCGTCCGCATCGACACCATCCTCAGCGTTCGCCGGGCTTCGTGCATTCAGATCTGTGTTGGCGCCGCCCCCCTGCCCTGCCACCGCCCGGCCTGCCGGGTCCGCAAGTCCCCCGGCCCGTTCCGCCAGGGGTTCAGCGGGCGACAGGGGCCGCACATCCGGCGGTGCGCGCCACGCAAAGGGTGCGGAAGGCTCGAGGCCGAGATCGCCCACCAGGGCGTCACCCTCCCGCGCGGCGAGGAAGGCCGGCACGGCCGGGGTGGGCACGTCCATCACGGGCGCCTGGGCCACGGCCTCCCCGAAGGACGGCGTGGCGGCGGCGGGCGGCACGGCAGGCGCCGGAGGGCTGTGCGGCGGCATGCCGCCGGGGCTCTGCCGGGGCGCCGCAGGCGAAGGTGCACCCCATGCCCGCCCCGCGTCGGGCGCGCGCACGACGGGCGCCGGTCGGGGCTTGGCATCGGTGAGCGACACATCCGGCAGCAGCGCGGGCGGCGCGGAGGGTAGCAGGTGGGCCGATGCGTCGAACACTTCCTTGCATTGGCCGCAGCGCACCCATCCTTCCGATATGCGCAATTGGTCGGCCACCACCTTGAACGAGGTGGCGCAGGACGGGCAGCGGGTGATCTGGCTCATCAGCGGGCGATTGTAGGTGCCGGGGCGCAGCTGCGGAGCGCATGTGCCACGGCACGGGCGCCAGTGCGGCCGGCGCCAGGTCAGCGCCGGGCGGTCATCAGGATCCAGCCGTCCTCGCTGTCGGCCACGTCCAGCCGCAACCAGGGCGCGTAGGCTTCTTTCAGCTCATCGGCCTGGCGCTCCAGAATGCCCGCCAGCACCAGATGCCCGCCCGGCGCCACATGGTTGCACAGCAGCGGGGCCAGCACGCGCAGCGGCGTGGCCAGGATGTTGGCCAGCACCGTCTGGTATTCGCCCTGCGCCCTGTCGGGCAGACCGGCGCTCAATTGCACGCCATTGGCCTGCGCGTTCTGCTGGGTGGACTCCACGGCAGCCGGGTCGATGTCCACCGCATCGATGTCGGTGGCGCCAAACTTGGCCGCGCCGATGGCCAGGATGCCCGAGCCGCAACCGTAGTCCAGCACACGGCCCAGCGGATTGCCATCGGCCGGGTGGGTGGCTCCATGGCGGGCAATCCAGCGCAGGCACATGCGCGTGGTGGGGTGCGTGCCGGTGCCAAAGGCCAGGCCCGGGTCCAGCCGGATGCTGCGCACGGCCTGGGCCGGCATCTCGTGCCAGGTGGGCACGATCCAGAAATCGGGCGTGATGTCCACGGGCGCGAACTGCGACTGCGTGAGCCGCACCCAGTCCTGCTCGGCCACTTCGGACAGGCCCAGCACCTGGCAACCCTCGAAGAAGTCCTGCACCGACAAGAGCTGCTGCGCCTCGGCCGCGGCCTCGCGCGTGGGGAACAGCGCCACCACGCGGCTGCGCTGCCAGCCGTCCTTGGGCGGCGGCATGCCGGGCTCGCCAAACAGGGCCTGCTCGGCATCCGTCTGGGCGTCCGCGTCCTCCACCGAGACACTGAGCGCTTCCAGCGCATCCAGCGCATCGCTGACCGCCTCGATCCGGTCCTCGGGGCACATCAGAATCAGCTCGAACATGGCAAAGGCCTCTCAGAAAAAATGAAATGCTGGCCCCCGTCGCCAAGGGCCAGCATGTGAATCAAACCACTAGTCCACTGAAGCCGAGAAATCGGCTG
>NZ_JBMIRS010000207.1:0-329 GCF_049198005.1 Paracidovorax sp. MALMAid1276
AAACGCGCGAAAACCGAGGATCGCGTGGTGCTACCGACAAGCCCAGGGTGGCCCCCTGGGCGCAGGCGGTAGTGCCGCGCGTGACCGGTTTATCGTGCGTTGCAGCCGATGCCCCTTCTGCCGCGCAGACTCCTAGGCCCGCATTACATGCGCGAACCGATTTCGCCTGCAGAGATCTGGCCGGTGCGCACGGCGTCGGCGGCCTGGGCGCGCACGGCGTCGCGGTCTGCCGTGCTCTTGTAGGTCACCACGCGCGAACCAGCGGGTTCCAGGCTGCGGGTCTGGGCCACCGTGGCGGCTTCGGCCTGCACTTCGGCGCGGGTGCGGTT
>NZ_JBMIRS010000209.1:0-4476 GCF_049198005.1 Paracidovorax sp. MALMAid1276
ACGCGCGCCCGCGCCGCCGCCCCCGGCAGCGCGCGCGCCCGAGCCCGCCACGCCTACCGGCACCGTGTTCGCGCAGAGCGACCTGCCCGACGCCGTGCGCGCGCAGTTGCCCGTGCTCAAGATCTCGGGCGCCAGCTACTCCACCAACGCCAACTACCGCATGGCCATCGTCAACGGCCAGGTGCTGCACGAGGGCGACCTCGCCGCCCCCGGCCTCATGCTCGAAAAGATCGAACCCGGCCGCACCATCTGGTCATTCAAGGGCTACCGCTATGGCCTGGCGTCGCAATAGAAAAGTTTGAATCAAATTGGGCTCTAGCGCTTATTGGGTAAGCGCTAGCAGCTATCAATTTGGTAGTTTTGCAATCGGCGGTGGCTGTGTGCGACCGGCACCGCCACCGCTCGTCGGATTAACGGATAAACCGCCCGTCGCGCCCCACCAGCGTCAGCTCCACAAACCGCGAGGCGTTGCGCTCGGGCGTGCTGGCGTTGATCTCGAAACCTCCCAGGTCCCACTTCTTCAGCGCCCAGGTCGCGTCGATGAACGCCGCGCGCGAGGGGTTGCGGCCGGCACGGTGCAGGGCCTCGGCAAACACGCGGGCGTTGATGTAGCCCTCCAGCGCCAGGTGGGAGGGCTCGGCGGTGGCGCCCGAGGCCTTCCAGGCGGCCTGGAAGTCGCGCACCACCGGCATCACCGCGTTGCTGGGCAGCGGCACCACCTGCGAAATCGCCATGCCTGTGGCGTCCGGCCCCAGCGCCTTCACCGTGGCCTGCGTGCCCATCACCGACAGGGCATACAGCGTCACACCACGCTGCCGGGCGCGGAAGGCCTTCACGAACTCCAGCGTGGGCTTGCCGGCCAGACCGATCACGATGGCCTCCAGGTTGCCACTGGCCAGCTGGGCGGCGGCGCTGCCCGCGTCGGACGCATTGCTCTCCACCGTGACGGCGATGGCGCCGGGCAGCTTGAGCCGCTCCATGGACTGCCGGGCCGCGGTGTACACCTCTTTGCCGAAGGCGTTGTTCTGGTAGACGATGCCGATGCGCGTGATGCCGATGGTGGACAGGTGCTGCACCAGCTTCTCGGCCTCGTCCGCGTAGCTGGCGCGGATGTTGAACACATTGCGCGCCCCCTGCACCCGGCTGAGCTGCGCGCCCGTGAAGGGCGCAAAGAACGGAATGCCGCTCTCCGTCACCTTGGGCAGCATGGCGTCGATCATGGGCGTGCCCATGCAGTTGAACAGCGCAAACGTGTCGCGCTCGGCCATGAACTTTTCCACATTGGCCAGTGCCTTGGGCACGTCGTAGGCGTCGTCCAGTGTCACCAGATCGATCGTGCGGCCATGCACGCCGCCTTTGGCGTTGATACCCGCAAACGCCGCCTTGGCGCCCTGGTGCATGGCAGACCCCAACTCGCCCAGCGGGCCGGTGAGTGCGGTGGACTGGGCGATGCGCAGCGTGCCCTCCTGCGCGCGGGCGGGCTGCAGGGCGCCCAGCCAGGGCAGGCTGGCGGCGGCGGCCGCGGCCAGCAGCTGGCGGCGGGGCAGGGCCATGTCCGGGGCCGTTCTCGGGACGGCTCTCGCGGCAGTTGTCGGGGCGGCTTCCTGGGGGTGCGGGTGCATGGCGGGTGTCTCCTTCCTTCTTGTGGCCCCGGCGCCGGCGCGCTGCGGGCCGGGGAAGGGCGCCATCATCCCGGCGAGATTGGCATTTTTTTGTCTTTCTGACGACAATTCGGGGTGTGGATTTCCCGCATCCACGCCGTGTCGTTGCCGCTGCTCTTCTCTGCCGCCATGGACTCCCGCATTCACCAAGACCTGTCTCTGCACCAGCGCCGCCGCCCGCCCACGCTCGATGAACTGGCCGGCATCCCCTGGCTGCCCCTGCTGCAGCCCGCCGAGCGCGAACGCGCCGTGGCCGCGCTGCTGGTGGGCGATGCCAAGCCCGGCGACTACGTGTGCCGCGTGGGGCGGCCGGTGACCTACTGGTTTGGCGTGGTGGAGGGCCTGCTCAAGATGAGCAGCGACGACGCGCAAGGCCAGACCATGACCTATGCCGGCCTGCCGCCGGGCGGCTGGTTCGGCGAGGGCACCACCATCAAGCGCGAGCCCTACCGCTACAACATCCAGGCGCTGCGCAACAGCATCGTGGCCGGCCTGCCCATCGACACCTTCCACTGGCTGCTGGACCATTCCATCGGTTTCAACCGCTTCGTGATGAACCAGCTCAATGAACGCCTGGGCCAGTTCATCGCCGCGCGCGAGATCGACCGGCTGAACAACCCCGACGTGCGCGTGGCGCGCAGCCTGGCGTCGCTGTTCAACCCCGTGCTGTACCCGGGCGTGGGCGAGGTGCTGCGCATCACGCAGCAGGAGCTGGCCTACCTGGTGGGCCTGTCGCGCCAGCGCGTGAACGAGGCGCTGGCCGCGCTGGAGGCGCAGGGCGCGATCCGCGTGGAATACGGCGGCCTGCGCGTGCTCGACCTGGCGGCGCTGCGCTCCAGCATCTTTCAGTTCAAGGGCGGCGGCTGAGCGCCGCCTGGCTGCCTGTCAGCGCGGCAGCGCGGGCAGCCTGCCTGTCTTTCAGCGCGGCAGCGACGGCAGCTTGCTGCGCGGCGTGAGCGCGGGGGCTGCCGCGCGCAGCGCAGCGGGCGCAGGCGCAGGCATCGAGGGCAGCGCCGGCGCTGCCGCCCCCCAGCTGTCGTCGTCGGCACCATCGTTGCGCGACAGCCGGAACGCACCCACCATCTGCGTGAGGCGGCCCGCCTGCTCCTTCAGGCTGTCGGCGGCGGCGGCGCCTTCTTCCACCAGCGCGGCGTTCTGCTGCGTCATCTCGTCCAGTGCGCCCACCGAGTGGTTCACATGGCCGATGCGCTGGCTCTGCTCCTGCGTCGCGGCGGTGATCTCGCCCATGATGTCCGACACCCGGCGCACCGACAGCACCAGCTCCTCGATGGTCTTGCCCGCGTGGTTCACCAGCGTGCTGCCTTCCTGCACCTGGTTGACGCTAGTATCGATCAGCGCCTTGATCTCGCGGGCCGCGTTGGCCGAGCGGCCGGCCAGGCTGCGCACCTCGCCGGCCACCACGGCAAAGCCGCGGCCCTGCTCGCCCGCGCGGGCCGCTTCCACGGCCGCGTTCAGCGCGAGGATGTTGGTCTGGAAGGCGATGCCGTCGATCACGCTGATGATGTCGGCGATCTTGCGCGAGCTGGCGCTGATGGTGTCCATGGTGCGCACCACCTGGCCCACCACCTCGCCGCCACGCGTGGCGGTGTCCGACGCGGTGGACGCGAGCTGGTTGGCCTGACGGGCCGAGTCGGCGCTTTGCGACACGGTGCCGGTCAGCTCCACCAGCGACGAGGCCGCGCCTTGCAGGTTGTGCGAGGTCTGTTCGGTGCGCTGGCTCAGGTCCAGGTTGCCCGAGGCCACCTCGGAGCTGGCGACCAGGATGGACTCGGCCGTCTCGCCGATCTCGCCCACGAGGGTGCGCAGGCGCTCCTGCATCGCGGCCACGGCTTCGAGCAGGCGGCCGGTCTCGTCGTGAATGCGCACCTCCACCTGCGAAGTGAGGTCGCCGCGTGCAATGCGCTCGGCCACCACCACGGCGCGGCCGATGGGTGCGGTGATGCTGGTGGTGATGCGCCAGGCGATCAGGCCGCCCAGGCCGATGGCCAGCAGCACCAGCGCGTCGGCCACCAGGCGGGCGCGGCTCTGGGTGGTCTCGGCGGCGGCGGTGGCCTCGGCGTTCAGGCTGTTCTGCAGAGCGATCAGGTCCCGCAGCTTGGCCCGCCACGCCGATTCGCTGGGCGCCACGCGCGTCATCAGCGCCAGCGTGGCGCTCACGGTGTCGCCGTCGTCGGCCGACTTGATGGCGGCGTCCAGCTCGGGACGGGTCTTGGCCGCCAGGGCCCGGATGTCGGCCAGCAACTGGATTTCCGCCGCCGTCGCCGTGGCCGGAACCATCATGGCAGCCAGGGCCGCTTCGTCGGTGCTGTATTGCTTGAGCGTGTTGCCCACTGCCGCCACCTGCTCGCGCGCCTGCTTGGGGTCGATGTCGTTGAGCATGGCCGCCGAGCGGCTGTGGATGCCCATGGCACTCACGCCTTCGAGCATGCCGTTGACCAGCTTGGCCTTGCTGGCGCCCACGCCGGTGATCTGGCGCATCTGATCATGCACCTTGCCCACCGACAGCTGACCCACGGCGGCCACGGCCACCAGCAGCACCAGCACACAACCGAAGCCCAGGCCCAGGCGGCTGGAGATCGACAGGGATTTGAGGGAAGAGGCGGCCGGCATGGGGTTCCTTGAACTACGGCGAAAGGGGAAAGAAAAAACCCGAAACGGGGTGGACCACAGGGCCGGCATCACCAAAGCAATATCGGTGCCCGCACAGCGTTGGAGCTAGGAGTCAGCGCGGCAGAAGGGGCATCGGCTGCAACGCACGATAAACCGGTCTCGCGCGGTACGACCGCCTGCGCCC
>NZ_JBMIRS010000213.1:0-12707 GCF_049198005.1 Paracidovorax sp. MALMAid1276
GCATGGGCACGAGCCCATGCCGCGCATCCGAGGCATCCACCCATCCCGATTGCGCTCCAACGCGATCCTCTGCGAGATCGTAAACACGTTCTTACAGGAACGACGCCTGGATCGGCGGCACGGGCGGCACCACGTCGCCGCACTGTGCGCGGTGGCGCAGGGCATGGTCCATCACCACCAGTGCCAGCAGGGCTTCGGCAATGGGCGCGGCGCGGATGCCCACGCAGGGGTCGTGGCGGCCCTTGGTGATGACTTCCGTGCTGTTGCCGTGCACATCGATGGACTCGCGCGGGCTGATGATGGAGCTGGTGGGCTTGATGGCGATGCTCACCTCCAGGTCCTGCCCGGTGCTGATGCCGCCCAGCACGCCACCGGCGTTGTTGGTGCGAAAGCCCTGGGGCGTCATCGAATCGCCGTGCATGGTGCCCCGGTGCGCCACACTGGCAAACCCGGCGCCGATCTCCACGCCCTTGACCGCGTTAAGGCCCATCATGGCGTGGGCGATGTCGGCATCGAGCTTGTCGTACAGCGGCTCGCCCAGCCCCACGGGAACGCCCGTGGCCTGCACGCGGATGCGTGCCCCGCACGAATCGCCCGCCTTGCGCAGGGCGTCCATGTAGTCTTCGTACTGCTGCACATCCGCCACCGGGGCGAAGAATGGGTTGGCGCGCACGTGGCCCCAGCTCTCGAAAGGGATGGCCAACTCGCCCAGCTGCGTCATGCATGCGCGGAACTGAGCGCCATACTGCTGGGCCAGCCACTTCTTGGCGACCGCGCCCGCCGCCACCGTCGGCGCCGTCAGGCGGGCCGACGAGCGGCCGCCGCCGCGCGGATCGCGGATGCCGTACTTGTGCCAATAGGTGTAGTCGGCGTGGCCGGGCCGGAAGCTCTCGGCGATGTTGCTGTAGTCCTTGCTGCGTTGATCGGTGTTGCGGATCAGCAGGGCGATGGGTGTGCCGGTGGTCTTGCCCTCGTAGACGCCCGACAGGATCTCGACCGCATCGGGCTCGTTGCGCTGCGTCACGTGGCGGCTGGTGCCGGGACGGCGCCGGTCCAGGTCGGCCTGGATGTCGGCTTCGGCCAGCGGCATGCCGGGCGGGCAGCCGTCGATCACGCAGCCAATGGCCGGTCCGTGGGATTCACCAAAGTTGGTGACTGCGAATAAGGTGCCGAAGGTGTTGCCGCTCATGGGCGGCGATTATCCCAGACGGCCGCAGCGGGCCGCCCGCTCGCGGGCACATACCGATTGGCACGCCGACACACGCTTGCTAGCATGTTCCATCGATCACTGGGATGTTCATGCCCGCCTCTGCCCCGCCTTCGTCCGACCCGGTTTCGTCGCCTTCATCCCCCGTGCCCGCGCCCCTGGCCGATGCACTCCTGCGCCGCTCGCTCGATGCCAGCGACGATGCCATCGTGCTCAGCGACAGCCAGCGCAAGGTGGTCTATGTCAACGACGGCTTTCGCCGCCTGTTTGGTTTCGGGCCGGAGGAGGTGCTGGGGCGGTTCCTCAGCTCGGTGCTGTTTGGCGCGCACACCGACCCGGGGCTGCTGGACCAGATCCGCCACGATGTCACGGCACGCGGCCATTGCCGTGTCGAAACCCTGCTGTACGACAAGGCTGGCCAGCCGCTGTGGGTATCGATGGTGATCAACGCGTCCCCCGAGGCCTCTGGCGGGCCCGGCGGCAGCATCACGGTCATCACCGACATCACGCACACCAAGATGCACGAGGTGCTGCAAAAGCGGGTGCTGGAGGGCATGGTCAACGAGCTGCCCCTGCCCAACCTGATGGCCTTGGTATGCCGCGAGGTGGAGCGCATCGCCCCGGAAGTGACGGCCTCCATCCTGGTCGTGGACGACACCGGCCTGCTGCACCCGCTGGCGGCGCCCGGGCTGCCGCCTGCCGTCTGCGCCGGGCTTGACGGGATGGCGGTGGGGCCGAGTGCGGGCTCGTGCGGGACGGCGGCGTTCACGGGCGAACCCGTGGAGGTCACCGACATCACCACCGACCCACGGTGGGCCGACTACAAGGATCTGTTTGCGCCCACCGGCTTGCGTGCCTGCTGGTCCAGCCCCATCTTCGACCACCGGGGCAAGGTCGTGGGCACCTTTGCGTTTTACTTCAAGGAACCGCGCGGCGCCGACGCCCTGCACCACCGGCTGGTGGGCGCCTGCCTGCACCTTTGCGCACTGGCCATCGAACGCGACACCACGCGCCAGCGCATCCACCAGCTGGCATTCTTTGACGTGCTCACAGGCCTGCCCAACCGGACGATGTTCTGCAGCAGCGCCGAGCGCACCCTGGCCGCGCTTCGCAGCGAAGGCAAGCCCGCCGCGCTGCTCTTCGTGGACCTGGACCGATTCAAGCAGGTCAACGACACGCTCGGCCATGCGGCCGGCGACACCGTGCTGAGCGAGGTGGCGGCGCGCCTTACCCAGGGCCTGCGCGCGCTCGATCTCATCGGCCGCCTTGCGGGCGACGAGTTCGTGCTGCTGCTGTCGGAGTGCCCCACGCACCACGCCGTGCAGACCGCCCACCGCATGCTGGACGCCATCGCGCAGCCCATGCACATTGGCGGTCAGCCGCACGTGCCGCACGCGAGCATCGGCGTTGCGATGTTTCCTGACGACGGCACCACCATCGACACCTTGCTGCGCCACGCCGACCAGGCCATGGCCCAGGCCAAGAGCGACCACCGCCACAGCCTGCAGCTCTTCAGCGCCGAGATGAACCAGCGTGCGCAGGAGCGCGCGGGCCTGGAGCGCGCGCTGCGCAAGGCACTGGCCGAGCGCAGCCTGCGCCTGCACTTCCAGCCGCAGGTGTTGAGCACCGCCACCGGCACACTGCATGGCGTGGAAGCGCTCGCCCGCTGGACCGACGCGCAGTGGGGCGTGGTGCCCCCGAATCAGTTCATCCCGGTGGCAGAAGAAGCCGGCCTGATCCACCCGCTGACACGGTGGTTGCTGGACGAGGCCTGCAGGCAGCTGGCCGATTGGCGCAGGCGCGGCCACGATGTTCCCTGCGTGTCGGTCAACCTTTCGGGGCGCAGCTTTCATGTGCCCGAACTGGCGCAGGAAATCGGCGATGCCCTGTCACGCCACGGGCTGCGTGCCAGCGATCTGCTGCTCGAGATCACCGAGAGCGTGATGATGGACGCGCGCCCCGTGACGCTCTCCAACATCGAAACCCTGCACCGCAAGGGCTTCAAGCTGTCGCTCGACGACTTCGGCACCGGGTATTCCAGCCTGAGCTACCTGCACCGGCTGCCGATCTCCGAGCTGAAGCTCGACATGGCCTTTGTGCAGGACCTCACCACCAGCCCCACCGCGCGGGCCCTCACCGTGTCGGTGCTGAGCATCGCGCACAGCCTGGGAATGGTGGTGGTGGCCGAGGGGGTAGAAACCGGCGGGCAGCAGCAATGGCTGCAGGCCCATGGCTGCCCCGTGATGCAGGGCTACCTCTTCGGCAAGCCCATGCCCGCGCAAGACCTGGAAGCCTGGCTCAGCGCCAGATCGCCAAAGGCGGCGCTGGGCCATCGCTGAGGCGGTGCCTGGCCAACAAGTGGTGGCCGCAGCCTTCCGTTTGGGTTACCCTGCGAGCGCTGAGTGTGGCCGAAATTCTGTTTGACGACCCCCACGACAAGACCATGCGTTCAAAGTACTCGCTCGCTGCCGGCGCCGTGTGCGTGGCAGCCACTCTCCTCACCGCATTTGCATCTGCCACTGCGCAAACGACATCGCCCATCACGCCGCTGATGATGCAGCAATGGACGCTGGGACAGGAGCTGGGCAGATACGGGCTTGCACAGAACGACCCGCAGGCGCTGCTCGTTGCGGCAAGGCTGCAGCGCCTGTCCGGGCTGCAGCCGTCGCGGGCACTGATAGAGGGTGACCGGAAAGGTGTGGTGGACCAAACCGATGCAGCGACCTTGCTGAGTCGCGCCAAGGTGTTGGCGAAGGACCACCCTGAGCTGCGAGGCCTGATTGACGAAGCATCGGCCGCACGACGCAGCCGGGGAACGCTGATTGGCCCGCAGGTACAACCCCTGGTGATCGGCGCACGGGCGGTCAAACCCATTCAGCTGTCCGTGAAGCCGCAGCAGAAGGCGTTTTTCGGCATCACCAGCGACCACATGCAGGACATCGGACTGTCCGTGCAAGGGCCGAAGAGCGAACCGCTTTGCGAGCCTGCCCACTCCGCAGGCGAATTGATGTGCGAATGGGTGTCGGGAGACCTACCCGATGTGCGTGTGGTGGTCACGAACCGCAGTGCCAATGCTGTTCTGCTGACTTTCTTCCATGATTGATGGCGCAAGCCAACGCAGCTGGCGCGCCGCCAGCTGCGCAGTGCTGGCGGCCGCTTGCCTGGCCGGCTGCACGGTCGTGGGCAACCGCCCAGGCCTGAGCTATCGCAACGAACCCGACCCCGGGCGCTCGTTTGTGAATCCCCTCGTTCCAGTCCCCCGAGCTGCAACGGACTGGGTCGCCGACCGCCCCCAGTTCGTCGGTGTTGCCATCAGCGGAGGCGGCAGCCGCTCGGCCAATTTCGGCATGGCCGCACTTGTGGAGCTGGACCATCTGGGCGTCTTGTCGGAGGTGGATGCAATTTCAGCCGTCAGCGGGGGGGCGATTCCTGCGGCCTACTTCGCGGTGCATGGCGCGGCCGCCGACTGGGCAGACCACGGCCGCATGGTGGCGGCCACCGATTTCGCCATGCCCTTGATCGGCAAGCTGCTCAATCCCATCAATTGGCTCGCGACCACTTTTTCGGACCTGGATCGCAGCGACCATCTTGCCGAGTTGTTCGAAGAGAAACTCTTCGCGGGCAAGCGCGTGACGTTCGGCGACTTGGGGCCGAGGGGCCCCCGCCGACCGGCGGTCTACTTCAACGCCACGGACACCACGAACGCCGGCACACCCTTCGTGTTCAGTGACCGGCAGTTTCTGCGCACCACGGGCTCCGACCTGAGCAGGTTTCCGTTGGCCTGGGCCATGGCTTCCTCCGGTGCGTTTCCTGGCGTCTTCAACTCGGTCACCCTGCGCCGTTACAGCCTGGACCCTGCAAAACGGCGCGAAGACGCAGACGCCCCGGACGACCAGCGCTTTGTGCATCTGATCGATGGCGGTCCAAGCGACAACCTGGGCGTCGAATCCCTGATCCGCTTGGCGCGCGAACACCATGTGAAGCGGCTCAACGCTGGGCAGCCCTCGCAAGGCTGCATGATCATGGTGGTCGATTCGCACGTTCCCAACGCCGGGGTGTCCGAAATGCGGCAGTCCGACCGTCGCAACTTCGGCTCGGTGTTGATTGACCTGAACTTCCTGGACGCCATCGATGCGATGCTGTCCAACCGCAGGGAACAAACGCTGGCAAAGATGGGAATCCGCAGGGACGTTCCGCTGGGCCAATACAACGTGGAACTGTCGCCGGGGCTCTGGGACTACAAGATCCGCCCCTACCGCCGGACCAGTCAGTTCGCCATCGAGTACTACCACTTTCAAGGGCGCGCATTCTCCGAAGCGCAGTACTTCGCACCGAGCAACGTGCTGAACCTCGCACCGCACCAGATGCCAGAGCGAAGGCAGTTCGAGTGCCAGGCGTGGCACATCGCGCTGGACGAGATCCAGGCGGTTGTCCCCTGGCGCGAGCGAGACGGTGTACCCCAACCCCTGGATCTCCATGCCGAGTCGGACAGGCCGGTGTTTGCCTACCGGTCCCGGCTCGGACGCCTCGTCAGCCAGGTGGCCACCAGCTACCGTCTCAGCGGCGCGCCCAATTGCAGCCAGCCTCAGTTGAGGGATCTGCTCTACGATGCCGCGCGCATCGCGGTCCGGCAAGACCACGCCTCGCTTGCGGCAGTCTGCGGGTGGTTCGAGCAGCGCGGCCTCGGCCATAAAGGCCGGTGCGCCATGGAAAAGGACGTCCTCTACCGCCCGGAACTGGAAGTGGCGCCCATACGAAAGCCTTTGAATTTGACCGAATCCGAGCAGAATACGGACAGATTCGTGAAATGCGTGGCGGGACAAGCACCGGCCCGAAACATTCCTGCGTTGCTGCCGGAACCCCTGCTACTGCGCTGAGAACAGTGCATGCGCCTGCGGCGGCATGGAGACAGTTGCAAGCTCTTGGAGGGAATCACCGATGATGAATTTCATGGCCCGATCAATGGACGCAAGGCGAATACTCCCGCGCACCTTGCTCGCGCTGGCCCTGCTCACGACATCTGCGCAGGCGAATGCGCCCCTCGACATACGCATTGCCCTGGTCATCGGCAACTCTGCCTATCCCGGCAACGCGGCGCTTGCCAACCCTGCCAACGATGCCAAGGCGATGGCCGAGCAACTGCGCAAGTTGGGCTTTGAGGTGCTTGAACTGCGCGATGGTTCGCGCGACCAGATGACCCGGGCGATTGACAGTGCGCGCAAGCAATTGCAGGGCAAGAACGGGATTGGCATGCTGTACTACGCCGGCCATGGCCTGCAGATTGACTGGCGCAACTACATGGTGCCGGTGGATGCCCGGCCGAGGAGCCAGACCGAGGTGGTGACGCAGTCTGTCGATGTGGATGCCGTGATCAACGCTTTCAAGCAAGCGGGCAACCGCGTCAACATCCTGGTGCTCGACGCATGCCGGAACAATCCGTTTGAAGGCACCGCATCGGTCAAGGGACTGGCGCAGATCGACGCCGTACCTGGCACCTTCCTCGCCTATGCCACGGCTCCCGGCAACACGGCCGACGACGGCGAAGGTAGCAATGGCCTGTACACCGGCTACCTGCTGCAAGAACTGGCCAAACCCACGGCGCGCATTGAGGACGTCTTCAAGCGCGTGCGCCTGCAGGTGCGGCAAAAGAGCCGCGGCAGCCAGATCCCCTGGGAGAGCACCAGCCTGGAAGAGGACTTTGTTTTCAATGACGGGCGAACTCCAGGCTCGGTGACGGCTGTGGCGCCACTTCCAAAGCCCAGCCCGCAGGAACGCGACAAGTTGTTCCTGCAAGAGAAGGCTGAGTGGGACCGCATCAAGTCGTCACAAAATCCTGATGACTTCTACGCGCTCTTGCAAAAATACCCGAATGGGATGGTCAGTGAAGCCGCACAAAGTCGCCTGGACCAGCTCTCCAAACCGCAGGTCGTCCCCACACCGGTCCAAGGGCGCAACACCGTGCAACGCGATTCCCGCGTGGGAGATGAGGTGGAGTTCGTCTACCAGGACTTTCTCACCAAACTGGAGACCCGCCGGGAGACGATCCGCGTTACTGCCATCAAGGATGGCGTGGTCGAGTTCAACAACGGGCAGCAGATCGTCACCCTGGCAGGAGGCACGATCAAAAACGACCAGGGGGTCACGTTCGATCCACCCGTTCAATCACTGCCCGCTGATGAGTTTCAGATTGGCAAGAGGTGGGTGAGCCGCTCACAGATGACCATGCCCAAACATCTTTCGACGGCAACGGGAGACGTGGGCTGGATGGAACAGGATATGAGAGTGGTTGCCTATGAGCAAGTAAGTGTGCCTGCGGGCACGCTACCAGCGTACCGCATTGAAGCGGAACTGCGGTCATACCGTGGCCTGTCCGGCAAATTGACCTACTGGGTAGACAGCAATGGATTGATCCTGAAAATGGTTCGCCGAGCCAGAGTCAGCCTGCCCAATGGGGTCACACACGACAGCAGCTGGACGCGTGAAGTGGCGCGCATTCACAGGCCACGGTAGTTTTTGAAGGGCAGCGTTCACCCCGTCGCTTGCTCACTACCCAGTCCAATTCGGCCCAGGGCGCAACCCAAGTTGCGCATCAGGGCGCGTTGGCGTCGCCCTTGAAAGCGCCTTCCTCGGCAGGCCAGTCGCGGATATAGGCCTTGAGCATCTTGTTCTCAAAATTCTGGCTGTCCACCACGGCCTTGGCCACGTCGTAGAAGCTGATCACGCCCATCAGCATGCGGCGGTCCATCACGGGCATGTAGCGGGCGTGGCGGTCCAGCATCATGCGGCGCACCTCGTCCATGTCGGTTTCGAGCGTACAGGTCAGGGGCGCATCGTCCATGGCCGTGCGCACCAGCATCGTGCCCACGCTGCCGCCGTTTTTCACGATGGCCTGGATCACCTCGCGGAAGGTGAGCATGCCCACGAGGTCGCCGTGCTCCATCACCACCAGCGAGCCAATGTCCCGATCGGCCATGGCGTCCACAGCGCGCGCGAGGGGCTCGTCCGGAGTGACGGTGAACAGGGTATTGCCTTTGACACGAAGGATGTCACTGACTTTCATGGTGAAAAATCTCCGGGAGAGCAGGAAGAAAGAAGAGAAGAAAGCTAACGAGAGAAAGCGAGGGTGCCTGGGCCCGGCGCCCGGCGGGCGTCGCGGGCAGCTGCTGGCAAATATAGCCCACAATGCCCGGCTGAACCGACAACATGGGAGACACACAGATGCCCGGTTACTCCGACCCCGGCTTTGACACGCTGGCCCTGCACGCAGGCGCCAGCCCTGACCCCGCCACCGGCGCGCGCGCCACCCCCATCCACCTGACGACCTCGTTCGTGTTCGAGTCCAGCGACCACGCGGCGTCGCTCTTCAACCTGGAACGCGGTGGCCATGTGTACAGCCGCATCAGCAACCCGACCAATGCCGTGCTGGAGCAGCGCGTGGCGGCGCTGGAGAGCGGCGTGGGCGCCATCGCCACCGCCAGCGGCCAGGCCGCGCTGCACCTGGCCGTGGCCACACTGATGGGTGCGGGCAGCCACATCGTGGCCAGCACGGCGCTGTACGGCGGCTCGCAGAACCTGCTGCACTACACGCTGGCGCGGTTCGGCATTGCAACCACGTTTGTGAAGCCGGGCGACATCGACGGCTGGCGCGCGGCCGTGCGGCCGAACACCAAGCTGTTCTTCGGCGAGACGGTGGGCAACCCGGGCCTGGACGTGCTGGACATTCCCACCGTCAGCGCCATTGCGCACGAGGCCGGGGTGCCGCTCCTGGTCGATTCCACCCTCACCTCGCCCTGGCTCATGAAGCCGCTGGAGCTGGGGGCCGACCTGGTCTACCACTCGGCCACCAAGTTCCTCTCGGGCCACGGCACGGTGGTGGGCGGCATCGTGGTGGACGGCGGCAGCTTTGATTGGGACGGCCCGAAATCGGCCGGCAAGTTTGCCGAGCTCACGCAGCCGTACGACGGCTTTCACAACATGGTGTTCACCGAGGAGAGCACCGTGGGCGCATTCCTGCTGCGCGCGCGGCGCGAAGGGCTGCGCGACTTCGGTGCCTGCATGAGCCCGCACACGGCCTGGCTCATCCTGCAGGGCATCGAGACCCTGCCGCTACGCATGGAGCGCCATGTGCGCAACACCGAGAAGGTGGTCGAGTTTCTGGCCGCGCAGCCTTTTGTATCGCGCGTGCGTCACCCGCTGCTGGCCTCGCACCCCAGCCACGCGCTCGCGCAGAAGCTGCTGCCGCGCGGCGCGGGCTCGGTGTTCAGCTTCGACCTCAAGGGCAACCGCGAACAGGGCAAGAAGTTCATCGAAACCCTGAAGGTCTTCAGCCACCTCGCCAACGTGGGCGACTGCCGCAGCTTGGTGATTCACCCGGCCAGCACCACGCACTTCCGCATGAGCGACGAGGCGCTGGCGGGCGCGGGCATCACACAGGGCACGATCCGGCTGTCCATCGGCCTCGAAGATGCCGACGACCTGATCGACGACCTCAAGCGCGCGCTGAAAGCCGCCGAAAGAACGGGGGCCTGACATGCACATCCCAGTCAACGGCGCAGGCATCTACTGCTACACCGGCGGCAAGCCTTTTGACGGCGCCAAGCCCACGGTGGTGTTCATCCACGGCGTGCTCAACGACCACAGCGTGTGGGCCCTGCAAAGCCGCTACATGGCCCACCACGGCTGGAACGTGCTCGCCATCGACCTGCCCGGCCACTGCCGCAGCGGCGGCGATGCCCCGGCCACCGTGGAGCAAGGCGCGGACTTCATCGGCGCGCTGCTCGACGCCGCAGGCGTGCAGCGCGCCGCGCTGGTGGGGCACAGCTGGGGCTCGCTGATCGCCATGGAGGCCGCCGCGCGGCTCGGTGATCGCATCAGCCACCTGGTGCTGGTGGGCACGGCGTTTCCAATGAAGGTGTCGCCGGCGCTCATCGACGCATCGCAAAGCGACCCCGAAAAGGCGATGCGCATGGTCAATGTCTTTTCGCGCAGCACGCTGGCCGCGCCGCCTTCGGCGCTGGGGCCGGGCACCTGGGTGTTTGGCACGGGCATGGCGCTTGGGCGCAAGGTGCTGCGCAGCAACCCGGCCGTGAACGTCTTCCACCGGGGGTTCGTGGCGTGCGACAGCTACGCGGGCGGCGAGGCCGCGATGGCCAAGCTCACCTGCACCGTGCTGTTCGCGCTGGGCGGCCAGGACCAGATGACCTCGCCCAAGGCCGCACAAGGCCTGATCGCCGCCGCACGCGCTGGCGGCAAGAGCGTGCAGGTGGCCCACCTGCCCGTGGGCCACAACCAGATGACCGAAGCCCCGGAGGAAACCTTGTTTGCGCTGCGCGATTTTCTGGCGCGGTGAACGCAGGGCGCTGCTGGATGATTCAAAATTGATAGCAATCAACGCTTATGGGATAAGCGCTGAAGGCGAATTTTGCTTCAAATCCAGCAGCCTGCGGCAACGCCGAACGACGGCGCACCTGAATGTCGGCCACCCGACGCCGGGTGCGACGCCGCGGTTCTAGACTGTCCGCTGGCCAGCCCCCCTGAGGTCGGCCGCAAGACCCTGATCCACCGGGCACAAGGAGACAAGACATGGACATCAGCACGCCCCCTGCGCCAGGCGCCGCCGCCGACGGCAAGCCCGATCCCCGGGCTTTCAAGCGCTTTGCGGACTTCTATCCCTTCTACCTCACCGAGCACAGCAACCGCACCTGCCGTCGCCTGCACTTCGTGGGCTCCACCCTCAGCCTGGCGTGCCTGGCCATGCTGTTCGCCACCGGCCAGCCGCAGTACCTGTTGTACGGCCTGCTGTGCGGCTACGGCTTTGCGTGGGTGGGGCACTTCGCATTTGAAAAGAACAAGCCCGCCAGCTTCAAGCGCCCGCTCTACAGCTTCATGGGCGACTGGGTGATGTACAAGGACATCTGGACGGGCAAGGTACCGTTCTGAAGGGAAGTTCAGAACGAGAAAGGCAGCGCCGGCCGCGCATGCCAGCCGTTGGCGGCAGCGGCGCATTGACACACTGGCGCATTGGCGCCGAAACGGCTATTTTCGCTTGTCGCCCGGTGTGAGGAACAGCGCCACGCCCAACGCGATCAGCGCCACGGGCCACCACACCCGCAGCACTTCCCGCAGGCTGATGTCGATGATCCCCAGGTTGGTGAGCAGAAAGAATGCGCCCAGAACGACCAGCACGATCGCTGCGATGTTGCCCTTCATATTGCGGTCCCTCTCAGTTGTTGTGAATGCGGCTGCGCGGGATTATGGGGCGGATGCTCTGCTTCATGGCCGTGGTGCATTGTGCGCTGCCGCGCGCAATGGTGCGAGCAAGTGCGACAGGCCGTTGTGGTCGATCTCATGCATCAGCGCCAGCAAGCGGCCCAGATCACCTCTAGGAGTCTGCGCGGGCATCTGCGTAGACACCAGACGCTGCAACTGATCGACATCCATCGCAGAGCCTGCTTTCAACCGCCCGCGCGCTTGACCTTGTGGCCCAGCTTCTGCAGCGCGGCCATCACGCGCTCCACGTGGTCCCCCTGCACTTCGATCACGCCGTCCTTCACTGTGCCCCCGCTGCCGCAGGCCGCCTTGAGCTGCTTGCCCAGCTGCGTGAGCGCTGCTTCATCCGCCAGCACGCCCTTGACCAGCGTCACCGCCTTGCCGCCACGGCCCTTGGTTTCGCGCGAAACGCGCACGATGCCGTCCCCGGTGGGCAAGGGCTTGTTCTGGGCGCAGGTGCACTGCGCCACGGGCTGCCTGCAGCCGGGGCACATGCGGCCCGCGCCGGTGGAATAGACAAGTCCGCCCAGGTCCGCAAACGACTTCATGGCTTGGGGGTCCCCGCGATCTGGATCTCCTGCTGCAGCAGGTGGAAGTTCAGAAGCCGCGTGGCGATCACGGTTTCTGCCAGAAAGCACACCAGCGCCAGCAGAAACGATGCGACCCCGGCCAGGAACCCGGCCACCGCCAGGCGATTGGCGCGGAACTCGGTGGTCTCGCCCAAGAACAGCAGGATGATGGTGATGCCGATGAGAAACGCGCAGAACGTGAGCAGCGCGATGCAACCATTGGCCAGGCGCCCGCGCAGCCGCAGCTCGGCCAGCTCCGCATAGGCGCGGGCGACGAATTCGGCCTCGGGGTTGGTGCGCGCGCGGTCTTCCACCACACGCGCCCGATCGATGATGCGGGCCAGCCGCCCGGCCACCGCACCAATCATGCCGGAGACGGCCGTGAGCAAGAACACCGGTGCCACGGCCAGCTGAATGCCGTGGGTGATGACGGAGGAGTCGAGAGGCAGGGCCATAAACAGAATGCGTGCGGAGGGCGCCAGGTAGGTGCCAGGGGGCCTGGCAGGGGGCGAGAGATGGCCGATTATCCCGCTGCCCGGGCCGGCCCGGGCAGCGGGCGCACGCGGGGCGGCTCCGCGCGTGACCACCGCTCGCGCGCAGCGGATGCCCTGCAGAACCTTCGCGAGTCGGTGGCAGTGCGGATCGGGATGGGCCGCAAGGCG
>NZ_JBMIRS010000214.1:0-3534 GCF_049198005.1 Paracidovorax sp. MALMAid1276
TACCGACAAGCCCAGGGTGGACCCCTGGGCGCAGGAGGTAGCGCCGCGCGAGACCGGTATATCGTGCGTTGCAGCCGATGCTCCTTCTGCCGCGCAGACTCCTGGGCGCTGGCGCATACCTACATTCAAGGAAGACAGATCATGAATTTCTTCTCGCTCATGCGGCAGTTCACCATTCGAATGCGCATGCTGGGGGCCATCGGTGTGGTGTTGGGCCTGTTGGGGCTGCTGGGGGGGGCGGGCATGCTGGGCATGTTCCGCATCCACGCGATGAGCCAGGACTTCATGGACCATTCCTTCGCCAAGGTGGGTTATATGGCCGAGTTGCGCGGCGAGATGGGGGCCATCCGCCAGTTCGAGAAGGACATGATCATCGGCTACGAAAAGCCCGAGGCCGTGAAGGCCGCGCACACCAAGTGGCTGGCCAGCCAGGACAAGGCCAAGAAGACGGCCAGCAAGTTTCTGGAGGGCGAGGAAGACGCCGACAACGTGGTGGTGCGCAACATCGTCAAGCGCCTGGACAGCTACCGCGAGCAGTTTGCCCATGTGGCGCGCCAGCTCGAAGCCAGCGGCTACGACACGGCCACCATCGCCAACCGCATGAGCGGCAAGGCCGTGGCCGAGTTTGACGAGGCCGACAAGCTGATGGCCGAGCTGGACACGGTGCTGCGCTCGGAAGTGGGCAAGGCCGTGGAGCAGCAGGGACGCGTCTCTGCACAGACGCAATGGCTGTTCGTACTGGCCGTGGTCATCACGGTGGTGGTGGTGGTGCCCACCACGCTGATGAACATGAACTCCATCTGCCGCCCGCTCGAAGAAGCGCGGCGCATGGCGCAGTCGATTGCGGGCGGCGACCTGTCGCAGCCTATCCACGCCGAGGGCAAGGACGAGGTGGCCGACCTGCAGCGTGCGCTGCGTGACATGCAGCAGGGCCTCGGTGCGCTGGTGGCGCAGGTGCGCGATGCCAGCGGCAACATTGCCACCGCCAGCCAGGAGATCGCCACGGGCAACCAGGACCTGTCTCAGCGCACCGAGCAGACGGCCAGCAACGCGCAGGAGGCCGTGTCCTCGCTGACGCAGCTCACGTCCACCGTGCAGCAGACGGCTTCGTCGTCGCAGATGGCCAACCAGCTGGCCGCGTCGGCGTCGCAGATGGCCACACATGGCGGCGGCGTGGTGCAGCAGGCCGTGGCCAGCATGCACGAGATCTCGGCGTCGAGCCGCAAGATCGGCGACATCATCGGCCTGATCGATTCCATTGCCTTCCAGACCAACATTCTGGCGCTGAATGCCGCCGTGGAGGCGGCCCGCGCGGGCGAGCAGGGCCGGGGTTTTGCCGTGGTGGCCAGCGAGGTGCGCAGCCTGGCCCAGCGCAGCGCCGAGGCGGCCAAGGAGATCAAGGCACTCATCGGCACCTCGGTGGAGAACGTGGAAGTCGGCTCGGCCCAGGTCGCGCAGGCCGGGCAGAGCATGCAGGAGATCGTGGCCAGCGTGCAGCGCGTAAGCGACCTGATCGGCGAAATCACGGCCTCGTCCACCGAGCAGCGCGACGGCATCGCCCAGGTCAACCAGGCGGTGACGCACCTGGACCAGATGACCCAGCAGAACGCTGCCCTGGTGGAAGAGTCCACCGCCGCCGCCGCATCCATGCGCGACCAGGCGCAGCGGCTGGCCGAGGTGGTGTCTGTCTTCAATGTGGGGGCGACGGTCGCCGCCAGGGCTCCTGTGCCGGCGCCCGCGCGCGCACCGGTGGCGGCACCCAAGGTGGCCGCGCCCCGCGTCGGCAGCGCCGCAGCCAGCGCCAAGCCCGCCACCAAGGCGGCCCCCAGGCCCGCCGCAGCGCCCAGCGCCGGCGCCTTGCCTGCCGCGCGAACGGCACCGGCCGCAGCCTCCAAAGCGCCGGCCGCCGGGGGCGACGACGACTGGGAAAGCTTTTGAACAGCCCAAGGCAGATCCACAAGCTACTGAATTGATAGCTTGCAGCGCTTATCCATTAAGCGCTAAAGCCTGTTTTTGCCGGAAATTGGGGGCGCCACCCAGGTGGCCCGCGCCGCAAGCCGGACTGCGGCGTGGGGCTAATTAATAAGCATGCAGATTAAATGGCTGCAAATCGTTACAATCCGGCACGCAAAAAGGCACACCTGCCCGAAAGGCGGGGTCGCAAAGCCTCCGGTCTACCCCTGCGCCTGACAGGGCGGGCACGATAGCGGGGCTGCTGTTTCTCCAATGACATAGGCCCTTCGCGGCCGCTCTGCGCCGGCCGGCGCGGCGCCCCCCGGCGCGTCGTTGCGTCTCGCGCGATCCTCTTTTCCCTTCCCTTTCTCTCACGCCCGCAATGGCTGCGGGTGGGCCTGTCTTTGCGGCGCTCTCCCTCTGCGCGGTGGGTGAACGGACGCCGGTGTGGGCATTGCGCGCGTGATGAAGTGAAACTGGAAAGCAGGGTTGTATGAAGTTGAATGATGTGCGGGTGGCCGCCAAGCTGTGGGGCACCATCCTGGGCCTGTTGGTGCTGATGCTGGGCGTGGCAGGGTTCACCCAGTATCGCGCCACCAGCGTGATGGAGCAGGCGCTGAGCCACGTGCTGCGCTACGAGAGCCTGATCTCGTCGGCCATGGAGTGGCGCGGCATGACCGCGACCAACAACGAGCGCGCGCTGGCGCTGCTGATGATGGACGACCCGCAGGTGGTGAAGTTCTTCCAGGAGCGCCGCAACGAGACCTCCAAGGCCATCACCGCACTGCAAAAGCAGATCGAGGCCGAGACCGACAGCGACGCCGGCAAGAGGATGCTGGCCGAGGTGAAGGAGCGCCGTGCGGCCATGGTCGCCGTGCGCGGCAAGGCCGAATCGGTGGTGGCGCAGGGCGACCGCGAGGCCATCACGCGTTATGCGCTCGATGAGGTGGAGCCGTCCAGCCGGGCCTATGTCCAGGCGCTGGACCAGTTTGTCCAGATCAGCGAGCGCGCACGCGACGACGCTCAGGCGCAGGCCGTGCAGTCGCGCCGCAACGCCACGCTGATGGGGCTGGCGAGTGCGGCCCTGGTGTTTGCCATCGGCATCGTGCTGGCGTCGCTGCTGGTGCGCTCCATCACCCGGCCGCTGGACCGCGCCGTGGCGTTGGCCGGTGCGATTGCGGGCGGCGACCTCACGCAGAAGATCGAAACCACGCGCAAGGACGAGCTGGGCCAGCTGCTGCAGGCCCTGTCGGCCATGGTGGGCCGCCTGCATGGGGTGGTGACCGAGGTGCGCCGCGGCGTGGATTCGGTGTCCACCGCGTCGGCCGAGATTGCCAACGGCAACCACGATCTGTCGGCGCGCACCGAGCAGACGGCGTCCAACCTGGAAGAGACGGCGGCCAGCATGGAAGAGCTGACCAGCACGGTGGCGCAGTCGACCGACACCGCGCAGCAGGCCAACCAGCTGGCGGCAGGCGCGGCCCAGGCCGCCACCCACGGTGGCGAAGTGGTGGCGCAGGTGGTGTCCAGCATGCGCGAGATCAGCGAGTCGTCGCGCAAGATCGCCGACATCATCGGCGT
>NZ_JBMIRS010000062.1:0-1133 GCF_049198005.1 Paracidovorax sp. MALMAid1276
CATGGCAAGACGACGCTGACGGCAGCCATCGCTACCGTGCTGTCCGCCAAGTTCGGCGGCGAAGCCAAGGCGTACGACCAGATCGACGCAGCGCCTGAAGAAAAGGCCCGCGGCATCACCATCAACACCGCCCACGTGGAATACGAAACGGCCAACCGCCACTACGCCCACGTGGACTGCCCCGGCCACGCCGACTACGTCAAGAACATGATCACCGGTGCCGCCCAGATGGACGGCGCCATTCTGGTGTGCTCGGCCGCTGACGGCCCCATGCCCCAGACCCGTGAGCACATCCTGCTGGCCCGCCAAGTGGGCGTGCCTTACATCATCGTGTTCCTGAACAAGTGCGACATGGTGGACGACGAAGAACTGCTCGAACTCGTCGAAATGGAAGTGCGCGAACTCCTGGACAAGTACGACTTCCCAGGCGACGACACCCCCATCGTGCGCGGCTCTGCCAAGCTCGCCCTGGAAGGCGACAAGGGCAAGCTGGGCGAAGAAGCCATCATGAAGCTGGCTGAAGCCCTGGACACCTACATCCCCACGCCAGAGCGCGCAGTGGACGGCGCCTTCCTGATGCCCGTGGAAGACGTGTTCTCCATCTCCGGCCGTGGCACCGTGGTGACCGGTCGTGTCGAGCGCGGCATCATCAAGGTCGGCGAAGAAATCGAAATTGTGGGTATCCGCGACACGCAAAAGACCACCTGCACCGGCGTGGAAATGTTCCGCAAGCTGCTGGACCAAGGCCAGGCTGGCGACAACGTAGGCCTGCTGCTGCGCGGCACCAAGCGCGAAGACGTGGAACGCGGCCAAGTGCTGTGCAAGCCCGGCTCGATCAAGCCCCACACCCACTTCACGGCTGAGGTGTACGTTCTGTCCAAGGACGAAGGTGGCCGTCACACGCCTTTCTTCAACAACTACCGTCCTCAGTTCTACTTCCGCACGACCGACGTGACCGGCGCCATCGAGTTGCCCGCCGACAAGGAAATGGTCATGCCTGGCGACAACGTGTCGATCACCGTGAAGCTGATCAACCCCATCGCCATGGAAGAAGGTCTGCGCTTCGCTATCCGCGAAGGCGGCCGCACCGTGGGCGCTGGCGTCGTGGCCAAGATCATTGCTTAATTCTTAAG
>NZ_JBMIRS010000223.1:0-18211 GCF_049198005.1 Paracidovorax sp. MALMAid1276
CCCCGTTCCGGCTCCCCTTGGCGGAGCCGAGGCTCCGCACCTTTCACCCCCAACCGTTCGGGCTGAGCCTGTCGAAGCCAGTGCGCGCACGATCGCCAGGCCCCGCGCGGCCGCCCCGCCGCTCACCGTGCTCTGGATCACGCCCATGCGCGCCCTCGCGGCCGATACGCTGCGCGCGCTGCAGGCCCCGCTGCCCGACCTGGCGCCGGACTGGACCAGCGGCCTGCGCACCGGCGACACCGCCAGCGGCGAGCGCGCCGCGCAGGACCGCCGCCTGCCCACGCTGCTGGTGACCACGCCCGAAAGCGTGTCGCTGCTGCTGGCGCGCGCCGATGCGCAGGAGCGCCTGCGCCACGTGCGCCTGGTGGTGGTGGACGAATGGCATGAGCTGGTGGGCAACAAGCGCGGCGTGCAGGCGCAGCTGGCGCTGGCGCGCCTGTCGGGCTGGAACCCGGCGCTGCAGGTCTGGGGCATGTCGGCCACGCTGGGCAATTTGCAGGAGGCGCTGCACACCCTGCTGCCCAGTCCGGTGCCGGGTGCGCCCGAGGCACCGCCCGCCGCGCTGGTGCAGGGCCGCATCGACAAGGCGCTGCAGGTGGACGTGATGCTGCCGCCCAAGGTGGACCGCTTCGCCTGGGCCGGGCACATGGGCCTGGCGCTGCTGCCGCAGGTCGTCCAGTCGATCGAAGCCTGTGCCTCCACACTCGTTTTCACCAACACGCGGTCGCAGGCCGAGCGCTGGTACCAGGCGCTGCTGGAGGCGCGGCCCGACTGGGCCGGCACCATCGCGCTGCACCACGGCTCGCTGAGCCAGGACGTGCGCGCCTGGGTGGAGGCGGGCCTCAAGGCCGGTCAGCTCAAGGCCGTGGTCTGCACGTCCAGCCTGGACCTGGGCGTGGACTTTCTGCCGGTGGAGCAGGTGCTGCAGATCGGATCGGCCAAGGGCGTGGGGCGGCTGGTGCAGCGCGCGGGCCGATCCGGCCATGCGCCGGGCCGCACCTCCAGCATCACGCTGGTGCCCACGCACAGCCTGGAGCTGGTGGAGGCCGCCGCCGCGCGCCATGCGCTGGCCCAGGGCCGGGTGGAAGACCGGCACACGCCGCGCGCGCCGCTGGATGTGCTGGTGCAGCACCTGGTCACCATCGCACTGGGCGGCGGCTTCGTGCCCGAAGAGCTGCTGGCCGAGGTGCGCCGCGCCCCGGCCTATGCCGCGCTGGCCGACCACGACTGGCAGTGGGCCCTGCAGTTTGTGCGCCAGGGCGGGGCCTCTCTGGCCAGCTACCCCGACTTCCACCGCGTGGTGCCCGACGAGGCGGGGGTGTGGCGCGTGCCCGATGCGCGGCTGGCGCGCCGCCACCGCAGCAACATCGGCACCATCGTCAGCGACGCCAGCATGCAGGTGCAGTTCGTGAGCGGCGGGCGCCTGGGCTCGGTGGAAGAGAGCTTCATCGCGCGCCTGAAGCTCGGCGATGTGTTCATGTTTGCAGGCCGCCTGCTGGAGCTGGTGCGCACCCAGCAGATGACGGCCTACGTGCGCGTGGCGCCCCGCGGCAGCGCCGCGCTGCCGCGCTGGAGCGGCGGGCGCATGCCGCTGTCGAACACGCTGGCAGATGCCATGCTGGAATTGCTGGCGCAGGCCGAGCGCGGCGTGTACGCCACGCCCGAGATGCAGTGCGCCCGCCCGCTGCTGGAACTGCAGAACGTGTGGTCCGCCCTGCCCACGCCCGCGCGCCTGGTGGCCGAGACGCTGCACACCCGCGAGGGCTGGCACCTGTACCTGTACCCGCTGGCCGGCCGCCTGGTGCACCAGGGCCTGGCGGGCCTGCTGGCCTGGCGCGCGTCGCAGCAGGTGGCCAACACCTTCTCCATCGCGGTCAACGACTACGGGCTGGAGCTGCTCTCGGCCAAGGCCGTCAATTGGGCCGCGCTGCTGCCGCGCATCCTGGGCGAAGGCACGGCCACCGCGCTGGGCAGCGGGCTGGAAGAGGAGGTGCTGGCCAGCCTCAACGCCACCGAGATGGCGCGTCGGCGCTTTCGCGAGATTGCGCGCATAGCGGGCCTGATCTTCCAGAGCCACCCGGGCGAGCAGCGCAGCAGCCGGCAGCTGCAAGCCTCGTCGTCGCTGTACTACGACGTGTTCGCGCAGTACGACCCCGGCAACCTGCTGCTGGCCCAGGCCCGCGCCGAGCTGCTGGCGAACGAGCTGGACCTGGACCGCCTGGCCCGCACGCTGCGCGGCATGCAGGCGCAGACGCTGTCCGTGCACGCCATTGCGCGCCCCACGCCCTTTGCGCTGCCCCTGATGGTGGAACGTTTTCGCGAGCGCCTGAGCACCGAGACCCTGGCCGACCGGCTGGCGCGCATGGTGCAGGCGCTGGAGAAGGCGGCCGACGAGACCACGGGCACGCACACGGCGGAGGCAGGGCCACCGGACCCGGCCCGCATTGCCTGGGACCCTCCGGACGCATCCGGCGCCGCCCGCCCCCGGCGCCAGGGTGCCGCCGATGGCACGGTGCGACGGCCCCGGCGGCGCCATGGCTTCTGAGCCGCGCCACACTCTCCCGTGCTGATGGCTTCTTCATCCCATGTGACCGACGGTTCCCCCGCAAGCGCCCCGCCCGCCCCCGCCGGCGCGCATCCCATCACCCTGCCCGGTGGCAGCCTGCTGTGGCTGCTGCCGCAGCGCGCCGTGTGGTGGCCGACAGCGCGCACGGTGTTTGTGGCCGACGTGCATTTCGGCAAGGCCGCCAGCTTTCGACGCGCGGGCCAGCCGGTGCCGCACGGCACGACGGCCGACAACCTCGCCCGGCTCGACGCCCTGCTGGCGGCCACGGGCGCGGGCGCGCTGGTCTTTCTGGGCGACTTTCTGCATGCGCGCAGCGGCGCCGACGCGGCCCTGTGGGCGCAGCTGTTGCCCTGGCGCGAGCGCCATGCGGCCGTGCAGATGACCCTGGTGCGCGGCAACCACGATGTGCATGCGGGCGACCCGCCGCCGGTGCTGCGCATTGCGCTGGCGGAAGAACCCTGGCAGCCCCTGCCCGGCTGCGAGCTGCGGGCCTGCCACCACCCGCAGGCGGTGCCCGGCGCCACCGTGCTGGCCGGCCATTGGCATCCGGCCGTCACCCTGCATGGCCGCGCGCGCGACGCGCTGCGGCTGCCGTGTTTTGCGTGGCAGCCCGGGCCTTCAGCCCTGCTGGTGCTGCCCGCGTTCGGCGCCTTCACGGGCACGGCGCGGGATGCTGTCGTGCCCGCGGCCCAGCGGTTTGCGATTGCCGGTGCGCGCGTGGTCCCGGTGCCGCCCTGAGGGCGCGCCGACGAGCGGCAACGCGCGTAACCGACCATCCATCGCCCACTCATCTCCCGCTATTCGCCCGCTGCGCGAAGGGATTTGACAGATGGAAATGAATGGAGCACAACCGCGAACCGCACCGCCGTTGTGCCGCGAAGTTTGCTGCGTTGCAGCATCGGGGACACGCGGGAAAACCGCCTCGGGCGATGGGCCGCATTGAAAAAAAGTGGGCTCACTGCCGCTCAATTTTCGCATCGTGATATTCGATTGCAAAAATGCGGGGGTCCGACAGCGCTGAGCAGGGAGAATGCGGGAGCATCCGCGTTTGGCCTTTGCGGTACCCCGGCAAAGGGCATTTACACACTCTGTTCGTGAGACAAGCCATGACCACCCAGCAACCCACCATCATCTACACCCTGACCGACGAGGCACCCCGTCTGGCCACGGCTTCCTTCCTGCCCATCGTGCGCACGTTCGCGGCGCCTGCGGGCATCAACGTGGCGGAGAGCGACATCTCCGTGGCGGCCCGCATCCTGGGCGAGTTTTCGGACTTCCTGAGCGACGAACAGAAGGTGCCCAACAACCTGGCCGAGCTGGGCAAGAAGACGCTCAAGGCCGACGCCAACATCATCAAGCTGCCCAACATCAGCGCCTCCGTCGCACAGCTCAAGGCCGCCATCGCCGAGCTGCAGGCCAAGGGCTATGCGCTGCCCGACTACCCCGACCAGCCCAAGGACGACAAGGAAAAGGACATCAAGGCGCGCTACGGCAAGTGCACGGGCTCGGCGGTGAACCCGGTGCTGCGCGAGGGCAACTCCGACCGCCGCGCCCCCAAGGCCGTGAAGGAATACGCGCGCAAGAACCCGCACAGCATGGCCGAGTGGAGCCAGGCCTCGCGCTCGCACGTGTCGCACATGCACGCCGGCGACTTCTACCACGGCGAAAAGTCGATGACGCTGGACCGCGCCCGCAGCGTGAAGATGGAGCTGATCACCAAGAGCGGCAAGGCCATCGTGCTCAAGCCCAAGGTCAGCCTGCTCGACCGTGAGGTGATCGACAGCATGTTCATGAGCAAGAAGGCGCTGCTCGAGTTCTACGAGAAAGAAATTGAAGACGCGCGCAAGACGGGCGTGATGTTCTCGCTGCACGTGAAGGCCACGATGATGAAGGTGTCCCACCCCATCGTGTTCGGCCACTGCGTGCGCATCTTCTACAAGGACGCGTTCGCCAAACACGCCAAGACCTTTGAAGAGCTGGGCGTGAACGTGAACAACGGCATGGTGGACCTGTACACCAAGATCGAAACCCTGCCCCAAAGCCAGCGCGACGAGATCAAGCGCGACCTGCACGCCTGCCATGAGAACCGCCCCGAGCTGGCCATGGTGGATTCCGCCAAGGGCATCACCAACTTCCACTCGCCCAACGACATCATCGTGGACGCCTCCATGCCCGCGATGATCCGCAACGGCGGCAAGATGTGGGACGCCAACGGCCGCCTGAAGGACGTGAAGGCCGTGATGCCCGAGTCGACCTTCGCCCGCATCTACCAGGAGATGATCAACTTCTGCAAGTGGCACGGCGCGTTCGACCCCAAGACCATGGGCACGGTGCCCAATGTGGGCCTGATGGCGCAGCAGGCCGAGGAATACGGCAGCCACGACAAGACCTTCGAGATTCCCGAAGACGGCGTGGCCAACATCACCGACCTGGAAACGGGCGAAGTGCTGATGAGCCAGAACGTGGAGCAGGGCGACATCTGGCGCATGTGCCAGGTGAAGGACGCCGCGATCCGCGACTGGGTGAAGCTGGCCGTGAACCGCGCCCGCAACTCGGGCATGCCCGTGGTGTTCTGGCTGGACAGCTACCGCCCGCACGAGGCGCAGCTGATCACCAAGGTCAAGATGTACCTGCACGAGCACGACACCACCGGCCTCGACATCCAGATCATGAGCCAGGTGCGCGCGATGCGCTACACGCTCGAGCGCGTGATCCGGGGCCTCGACACCATCAGCGCCACCGGCAACATCCTGCGCGACTACCTGACCGACCTGTTCCCCATCATGGAGCTGGGCACCTCGGCCAAGATGCTGTCCATCGTGCCGCTGATGGCCGGTGGCGGCATGTACGAAACGGGTGCCGGCGGCTCGGCGCCCAAGCACGTGCAGCAGCTGGTGGAAGAGAACCACCTGCGCTGGGACAGCCTGGGCGAGTTCCTGGCACTGGCCGTGTCGCTGGAAGACCTGGGCATCAAGAACGGCAACTCGCAGGCCAAGCTGCTGGCCAAGACGCTGGACGCCGCCACCGGCAAGCTGCTGGACAACAACAAGAACCCCAGCCCCAAGACCGGCCAGCTGGACAACCGTGGCAGCCAGTTCTACCTGGCCATGTACTGGGCGCAAGAGCTGGCCGCGCAGACCGAAGACGCGGCCCTGGCCGCCAAGTTTGCGCCCCTGGCCAAGCAGCTGGCGGACAACGAGCAGAAGATCGTGGACGAGCTGAACGCCGTGCAGGGCCAGGCTGTGGACATCGGCGGCTACTACATGCCCGACCTCGCCAAGCTCGACACCGTGATGCGCCCCAGCGCGACGCTGAACGCGGCGCTGGCGTCGGTGAAATGAAGCGCCGGGGCGGCTGCAGCTTGACTAAAATCAGCCGCCAGCGCTTATCCATCAAGCGCTGATAGCTACTAAATTGGTAGCATCGTTCTCACAAAGGCCCCGCTTTCGAGCGGGGCCTTTGTGCTTTTGAAGGCACCCAGAAGCTATGGCCGCTCACGCACCGCCACCCGGCTGTCCAGCGGCGCGGGCACATAGGCAGGCAAGAAGGCGCAGCCCTTGCCGAAGCGCGCTTCGTACGCCGGGCACTGGCGGGCGATGCCCTCGGGCGTGGGCTTCTCGCCCGCGTCCACCCAGCGCAGCAGCGCGGCCATCAGCGTGGGGTAGGTGGGGTCGCTCAGATAGCTGTGGGCCGCATGCTGGGTGAAGGTCTGCACCAGCCGCGCGCCGCTGCCGCCGCGCTCCATCGTGCCCTTGAAGTACGCGTCCAGCTCCACGAATGCCGTGGGGTCGTCCACGCCCTTCACCGTCAGCACCGGCACGGGGATGCGGCCCGTCAGGTCCGTGTCCTCGGCAAAACGCGCCACGGCGGCCGGGTCGGCGCGGTAGCGCAGCACCGCTGCGTTCAGCGCCGCGTCGTCGGCCGAGCCCTGGTACTGCGCGCCCCGGTTGCCAAAGGGGCTGGCGCCGCCCGTGCGGTGCTGCACCACGTCGCGGTAATGGAAGGTGCCCCAGTTGAGATGGCTCTGGATGGACGTGGCCGGAATGCGCAGCACGTTCACCAGCGTCTGCACCTTGCGCTGCTGCTCGGGCGTGCGCTCGGCGGCCGGCTTGTTCAGTGCCAGGCATTCGTTCACGCGCGCCTGCAGGTCGGCCTGGGTCATCACGGCGCCCTGCGGCAGGCCGATGTTGAGCGGGTACTGCGGCTCGGTCGGCCGGGGGTGGTTGTTGCACAGGTGCTGGTAGATGGCGCGCAGGTCGGTGCGCACGTCATAGGACCGCGTGCCGCCGGCCAGCACGCCGCTGGTCAGCAGCACGGCGTCGTACGGCCGCTTGCCGTCTGCGGTGGTGGTGAACATCTCGGCGCCCTTGGCCGCCACGCTGGCGCCCCAGGACTGGCCGTGCAGGATGGTGCGCTGCGGCTGGGCCACATGCTGCACGAAGATCTGCCGCAGGCGCTCGGTGTCCTCGGCGGCGGCGCGCACTTCCACGCCGCCCTGGCGGAAGGTGCTGCCCGCCCAGGCATAGCCTGCGCGCGCCATGATGGACCAGCGCTCCAGGTCTTCCACCGCCCGCTCGGCCCTGGGCGCGCCCAAGGTGGGGCCGCCGTGCGCATGCATGACCAGGTGGCCGTTCCACGAATGGGGCATGGCGATCAGGTAATAGGCGCCGGCCGAATCCTGGCCCGACAGGCAGCGCGCAATGGCGGCGAGGTCTTTGGGGCACGCCGTGGCGACAGGGGCCTTTTCGGCAGCGGCGGATACGGTGGGCGCGGTGGGCGCAGCAGCGCCGGTCGGGGTGGACAGCGGCGCACAGGCCGTGGCCAAAAGTGCGGCCAGCAGGCTCAGCGCCAGGGGGGCGGCCAGTGCGCGGCGCGGGCGCCCCAGGGGCGGGGAAGAAGGCATGGGTGTCTCCAGGTCGATGTTTTCGTGAGGTCGCGCCGCGCATCGTAGAAACGGCCCATCCATACGTCAAATATCGCCTTCTCGCTGACGCGATACGATCTTGATATGTATTGCCTTGCTGACCTTTGCGCTGTGCCGCCCGTTGCGCGGCGGAGGGCCTGACCGTGGACATCCGGCAGCTGCGCTACTTTCTGGCCGTGGCCGAGGCCGCGCACATGACCCGCGCCGCCGAGCAGCTGGGCATGGCGCAGCCGCCGCTGAGCCAGCAGATCAAGGTGCTGGAGGCCGCGCTGGGCCTGCCGCTGTTCAGGCGGCATGCCCGGGGTGTGAGCCTGACCGAGGCGGGCCGCGCGCTGCAAGCCGATGCGGTGCGGCTGGTGCATGACTTCGACGCGCTGCGCAGCCGCATGCAACTGCTGGCCGAGGGCAAGACCGGGCGGCTGGCCATTGCGTTCACCAGCTCGGCTGCCGCGCACGAGTTCACGCCGTTTGCCCTGCGCGAGTGCCGCGCGCGGCACCCGGACCTGGTGCTGGAGATCGGCGAGAACAACGCCGCCGAGATCACCGAGGCGGTGGCCGACGGCCGCCTGCATGCGGGCCTGCTGCGGGTGCCCGTGGCGCAGCCGCCGGGTCTTGCGTTCGACACCCTGCAGCACGAGCCCGCCATGGTGGCCCTGCCCATCGACCACCCGCTGGCGCTGCGCCAGCGGCGCGGCCAGTCCCGGCCCATCGACCTGGCCGACCTGGACGGCGAGCCCATGATCCTGGTGCGCCGGCCGGGCGCGCCGGGGCTGTATGCCAACCTGCTGGCGCTGTGCGCCGAACACGGCGTGCGGCCACGCGTGGTGGCCGAAGTGGCCCGCATGCTGACCAACCTGAACCTGGTGGCTGCGGGCACGGGTCTCTCGGTGGTGCCGTCGTCCATGCTGGGCGTGCACCGCCATGCCATTGCCTACCGCCCGCTGGTGGACAAGGGCCGGCTCGACGTGCCGCTCACGCTGGTCTACCGCGCCGAAGACAACGTCGGCCCCACGGCCACGTTCACGGCGCTGCTCAAGGCCCTGGCCGGAACGGCGGTGCGCGCAGACCTGCAACCCGGCGGCACAATGGCAGCCCGCCCGGCCGCCTGATGGGCTCATAGTTAACCATTTAGTGAATACTAGGCCCATGACCAAGGACACCGACACCCCCGCCAAGGAGCGCCAGCGCGACGCCGACCGCTCGCAGGGCGCGATCTGCAGCGCGGCACGCGACGAGTTTGCCGAGCACGGCCTGGGTGGCGCGCGCATGGACCGCATTGCCGAGCGCGCGGGCCTGAACAAGCGGCTCATCTACTACTACTTCGAGGACAAGGAGAAGCTGTTCCAGGCCGTGCTGGAGCAGGCCTATCTGCACATCCGCGAAGAGGAGCGCAAGCTCAACCTGCTGGAGCTGGCCCCGGCCACGGCCATCCGGCGGCTGGTGGAGTTCACCTGGAACTACTACCTGGAGAACCCGCAGTTTCTGACCCTGCTCAACAGCGCCAACCTGCACAAGGCACGCCACCTGCAGGAGTCGCAGCGCGCCCGTGAGATGAATTCGCCCCTGATCGCCACGCTGGCCGAGGTGCTGGAGCGCGGCCGCCGCGAGGGCAGCTTTCGCGGCGGGGTGGACCCGGTGCAGCTGTATGTCTCCATCGCGGGGCTGTCGTATTTCTACCTGTCCAACAACCACACGCTGTCGGCCATCTTCGGCCGCGACCTGATGGCGCCCAAGGCCCAGCACGAGCGCCTGTCGCACATGTGCGATGTCATCCTGGGGTACGTCTTGCGCGCCTGAGCACAGATGGGGCGGGCCGTGGGGCGGGCCGCTCGTCCCACCGGGTTGCCAGGTCTGCGCACACCGCACCCGACACCCCGGGTAAACCCCTAAATCTCCGGCGGTCCAGCGCGTTGACGCGCCGTGGGCGATGCTGAAGAATGCCATCTATTCACCAAACAGTGAATTAAAGAGCAAGTTTCAGCCTGCCACCCGGAGACAAATCCATGCCCTCTTTTTGCACCACGCGCCGCGCCCTGGCCACCGCCGCAGCCACGGCCGCGCTCCTGTCCCTGTCCTTGCCGACCCTGGCGCAGACGGGCTACCCCAGCAAGCCCATCCGCGTGATCGTGCCCTTTGCGGCGGGCAGCACCACCGACATCATCGCGCGCGCCATTGCCGACAAGATGGGCCAGAGCATGGGCCAGACCCTGGTGGTGGACAACCGGGGCGGCGCCAGCGGCACCATCGGCCAGCAGGCGGTGGCCACGGCCGCGCCGGACGGCTACACGGTGATGATCCACTCGTCGTCGCACACCGTGAGCCCCTCCACCTTTGCCAAGCTGCCGTTCGACACGGTGAACGATTTCGCGGGCGTGACGCCCATCTCGTCGCTGCCCAATGCGCTGGTGATCTCCCCGGCCAAGGGCATCAAGACGCTGCAGGAGCTGGTCGCCGCCGCCCGGGCCAAGCCCGGCACGATCAACTATGCCTCGGCCGGCCAGGGCAGCGCCACGCACCTGAACGCCGAGAAGTTCAAGCTGGCCGCCAAGATCGACGCGACCAACATCCCCTTCAAGGGCTCGGCCGAGGCCGTGACCGAGGTGCTGTCGGGCCGCGTGGACTACTACTTCTCGCCGATTGCGCCCGTCATCGGCCAGATCAAGGACGGCCAGCTGCGCGCTTTGGCCGTGGGCTCGCCACAGCGCGCGGCCGCCCTGCCCGACGTGCCCACCACGGCCGAGGCCGGTGTGCCCGGCTCGGAATTCAACTTCTGGATCGGGATGATGGTGCCGGCCAAGACACCCCGCGACATCGTGAACCGCCTGCACGACGAGGTGGCGAAGGCGCTGGCCACGCCCGAGGTGAAGGAGCGCTTCCTGAAGCTCGGCGCCGATGCCTGGACGCTCAAGCCCGAACAGTTCGACGCCTACATCAAGGACGAGATCAAGAACAACGCCGCGCTGGTGAAGGCCGCCGGCCTCTCGCCCGCCCAGTAAGCCCATCCCGCGCTGAACCTTACCGCCCGCCCCTGCCATGGGGGTGGCCAGGCCGCGCCTTTGCCCATTCATTCCTTCTCTTTTGCAACCTTTGAACTGAAAGCGGACCGACACCATGGCCACCCAACGACTCGGACTCATCATGCACGGCGTCACCGGCCGCATGGGTATGAACCAGCATTTGATCCGCTCCATCTGCGCCATCCGCGCGCAGGGCGGCGTGGTGCTCAAGAACGGCCACCGCGTGATGCCCGACCCCATCCTCATCGGCCGCAATGCCGAGAAGATGGAAGCCCTCGCCAAGGCCCACGGCATCGCACGCTGGGGCACGGACCTGGACGCCGCGCTGGCCAACCCCGAGGACACGGTGTTCTTCGACGCCGGCACCACGCAGATGCGCCCCACCCTGCTGGCCAAGGCGATCCGCGCGGGCAAGCATGTGTACTGCGAAAAGCCCATTGCCACCAACCTCAACGAGGCGGTGGAGATCGCGCGCCTGGCCTCGGGCTCGGGCCTCAAGCACGGCGCGGTGCAGGACAAGCTCTTTTTGCCCGGCCTGCGCAAGCTCGACATGCTGCGCCGTGCGGGCTTCTTCGGCCGCATGCTCAGCGTGCGCCTGGAGTTCGGCTACTGGGTCTTCGAGGGCGACCTGCAGCCCATCCAGCGCCCGAGCTGGAACTATCGCAGCGAAGACGGCGGCGGCATGATCCTGGACATGATGTGCCACTGGCGCTACGTGCTGGACAACCTGTTCGGCGAGGTGAAGTCCGTCAGCTGCATCGGCGCCACGCACATCCCGCAGCGCTGGGACGAGGCCGGCCAGCCCTACCAGGCCACGGCCGACGACGCGGCCTATGCCACCTGCGAGCTCACGGGCCACAACGGCGAGCCGGTGATCGCGCAGCTCAACATGAGCTGGGCCACGCGGGTGCGGCGCGATGACCTGGTCACCTTCCACGTGGACGGCACCGACGGTTCGGCCGTTGCCGGCCTCTCCAGCTGCCGCGCGCAAAGCCGTGTGGCCACGCCGCGCCCGGTGTGGAACCCCGACGAGAAGCAGACCATGAACTTCTTCGACCAGTGGCAGGAGATTCCGGACTCGCAGGTCTACGACAACGGTTTCAAGATCCAGTGGGAGCACTTCATCCGCCACGTGGTGGAAGACGCGCCGTACAAGTGGACCTTGCCCGAAGGCGCCAAGGGCGTGCAGCTGGTCGAGGCCGCGCTTGCGAGCTGGAAGCAGCGCCGCTGGGTGGATGTGGAGCCGTTGCAGGCCTGAACGCCATTCACTATTGTTTTGGTAGCTGTCAGCTCATGATGGATAAGCGCTGAAGGCTAATTTCATTCAACTTTTTGCGAGCACACCATGGCCCTGAGCCTCCCCCTGCCCACGGCCGACGGCCACATCCGCCCCTACACCCTGCAAGGCCGCGCGCCCGTCGTGCCGCCGCGTGGCGCGGCGTTCAACCGCATCGCCTATTCGGCCGCCCACGTGGTAGCCAACCCGCTCGCGGCCATCGACCCGTGGCTGCAGTGCGCGGTGGACTGGGACGCCACCATCGCCTACCGCCAGCGCCTGTGGTCGCTGGGCCTGGGCGTGGCCGAGGCCATGGACACCGCGCAGCGCGGCATGGGGCTGGACTGGCCGACCTCGCTGGAGCTGATCCGCCGCTCGCTCGACGCGGCGCGAGACTTCGGCCCGGGCGCGCTGGTCGCATCGGGCTGCGGCACGGACCACCTGGTGCTGGACGAGGTGAAGTCGGTGGACGACGTGATCCGTGGCTACGAGGCGCAGATGGAGGCCATCGAGAAGCTGGGCGGCAAGCTCATCGTGATGGCCAGCCGCGCGCTGGCCCGCGTGGCGCAAAGCCCCGCCGACTACGAACGCGTGTACGACCGCATCCTGAGCCAGGCGCGCCAGCCCGTGGTGCTGCACTGGCTGGGCGACATGTTCGACCCGGCGCTCGCAGGCTACTGGGGTTCGCGCGACGTGGACGCGGCCATGGACACGGCCTTGGCCGTGATCGCCGCGCACCCGAGCAAAGTCGATGGCATCAAGATCTCGCTGCTGGACAAGGACAAGGAAGTCGCCATGCGCCGCCGCCTGCCCGCCACCGGCGGCACCGACGGCCAGGGCGTGCGCATGTACACCGGCGACGACTTCAACTACGCCGAACTCATTGCCGGCGACGGCGCCGGCGGCACGCCGCGCCAGGGCCAGAGCGATGCGCTGCTGGGCATCTTCGACGCCATCGCACCGGCGGCCAGCGCGGCACTCGCGGCCCTGGCTGCGGGCGACACGGCGCGGTTCCACGCGATCCTCGGGCCCACGGTGCCGCTGTCGCGCCACATCTTTGCGGCGCCCACGCGCTTTTACAAAACGGGCGTTGTCTTCATGGCCTGGCTCAACGGCCACCAGAGCCACTTCACCATGGTGGGCGGGCAGCAGAGCACGCGCTCGCTGGTGCACTTCGCAGAACTCTTCCGCCTGGCCGACCAGGCCGACCTGCTGGAGCAACCCGAGCTGGCCGTGCAGCGCATGGGCCACTTGCTGGCATTGCATGGCGTGGCGGCGTGAGCAGGGCCTGCGATGCGCCCGATCCACCAGCACCGTTTGGGCTGAACCGTCGACACCCTGCACCGCTCCCTCCATCCGTTCGGGCTGAGCCTGTCGAAGCCCTGCGCCGCGCCTCCACACACCGTTCAGGCTGAGCTTGTCGAAGCCCTGCAGAGCCCCACCGCAAAGCCCTAGCCTTCTCACCTGCTGCCACCACCATGCGCGATTTCACCCAAGACCACCGCTGGCTCTCCATCAATACCGCCACCGTGCGCAAGCAGCAGGGGGCGGAGGTGCCTCTGCCCCGCATCATCGACCAGTGCGCCGAGCGCGGCATCCGCGCCATCAGTCCCTGGCGCGACCAGGTGGCTGCGGCCGGGCTGGAAGCCACCGCGCGCCAGCTGCGCGCCCACGGCGTGGCGCTGTCGGGCTACTGCCGCGGCGGCTTCTTCCCGGCGGCCGACGCGGCCGGCCTGCGCGCCGCGCTGGACGACAACCGCCGCGCCATCGACGAGGCCAAGACCCTGGACGCCGCCTGCCTGGTGCTGGTGGTGGGCGCCCTGCCCGGCGCGCTGGAGGGCACGCCGCACTACACCGACCTGGCCCGCGCGCGCGCCGAGGTGTTCGACGGCATCGCCGCGTCGCTGGAATACGCGCGCCAGGTGGGCATGCCCCTGGCCATCGAGCCGCTGCACCCCATGCAGGCGGCCGACCGCGCCTGCATCAACACGCTGGAGCAGGCGCTGGATATCTGCGACGCGCTCGATGCGCAGAGGACCGGTGCGCTCGGCGTGGCGCTGGACGTGTACCACGTGTGGTGGGACCCGAAGCTGCAGCAGCAGATCGCGCGCGCCGGCAAGGAGCGCCTGCTGGCCTACCACGTCTGCGACTGGCGCCTGCCCACGCGCGACCTGCTCAGCGACCGGGGCATGATGGGCGATGGCGTGATCGAGCTGAAGAAGATCCGCCAGTGGGTGGAGGCGGCGGGCTTTGCAGGCTATGCCGAGGTGGAGATCTTCTCGGCGCTGGACTGGTGGCAGCGCACGGGCGAAGAGACACTCGCCACCTGCATCGCGCGGCACCGCAGCGTGGTCTAGGAGTCTGCGCGGCAGAAGGGGCATCGGCCGCAACGCGCAGCGCACAAATCGCCCGATGGCTCTCATAATGGCAACCCGGCCGCCGGCGTTTTGCCCCGGCGGTCCCATGCATCATCTGGCGAGAGGGCATGAAACCACCGGCCACAGCGTCCCCCGGACGAGCCCTGCTGCACAACGAACTGCGTGCGATCCAGCAGCGCCGCATTCGATTGATGCTGCTCGCCATCGGCGTCATGCTGGTGGCCATGTCGGCAGGCTGGAGCCTGTTCTTCCTGCGCGTGGGCTACTGGATGCTGGTGGGTTTCGATGTGGTCATGCTGGGTGTCGGGCTGACGGTGATCTACCTCGTGCACCGCGGCCGGCCGCGCGCCGCCACGTTCTTCCTGCTGCCCGTGCTGTTCGTCAACCTGGTGACCATGGCCGCCGTGTTCGACATTCCCACCGCCGAGGTGCCCCGCTCGGCCCACATCTTCCTGCTCTCGCTGGCGATTGGCGCCTACATGCTGCTGCAGCATGAGCACCCCTGGCTGCGCCACGGCGTGCCGCTGGTGTGCCTGCTGAGCTTTCTGGTGCTGGCCAGCAGCCCGCAGGGCATAGAGACCCACTACGCCATGCCCGACAGCGTGCGCGCCAGCGGCACCTGGATCAACAACACGCTGGCGCTGGTGTCCATGGCCGTGCTGCTGGTCATCATCCAGGCCGACGTGACCCTGCGCACAGCCCTGGAAACCGATCTGCAGCAGGCGCTGCTGGCGCAGCAATTCGTGCTGCACTACCAGCCCCAGGTGGACCAGGGCGGCCAGGTCATCGGGGCCGAAGCGCTGGTGCGCTGGCAGCACCCCGTGCGCGGCCTGGTGCCGCCCAATGCGTTCATCCCCCTGGCCGAGCAGACCGGCCAGATCCTGCCGCTGGGCCAGTGGGTGATCGAAACCGCCTGCCAGCAGATCGCCCGGTGGGAGGCGCACCCAGCGACCGCGCAGCTTGCGCTGTCCGTCAACGTGAGCGCCCAACAGATCCGCCAGCCCGACTTTGTGGACCAGGTGCTGGCCACGCTGCAACGCACGGGCATCGACGCGCGCCGCCTGAAGCTGGAGCTGACCGAGAGCATGCTCGTCAACGATGTGGGCGACGTGATTGCGAAGATGCAGGCGCTCAAGGCCCATGGCGTGGGTTTTGCGCTGGACGATTTCGGCACCGGGTACTCGTCGCTCAACTACCTCAAGCAGCTGCCGCTGGACCAGCTCAAGATCGACCAGAGCTTTGTGCGCGACGTGCTGTCGGACCCGCAGGGCGCCGCCATCGCCCACACCGTGATCGCGCTCGGCCAGAGCCTGCACCTCACGGTGATTGCCGAGGGCGTGGAGACCGAGGAGCAGCGCGCCTTTCTGGCGCAGAGCGGCTGCCATGCGTTCCAGGGCTACCTGTTCAGCCGGCCGCTGCCCATTGCCGATTTCGACGCGCGGATGGGTGCCGGGGCACGCACCACCGCCCCCACGGGGCCGCAGCCGCGCCCGGGCCCCCGGGCGCCTTCCGTGCTGCCCGGCGCCGCGCCCGGGGCCTGAAAGCCTGCGCCCCCCTGCCGGGCTGCCCGCTGCCCGCTGCGCCGCCAGGGGCATCCCCGGCAAACCCGATCCGCTGGTGCGATGAGTTGCATAATTACGAATCACTCTCATCCACAATTTCATTTCAGCACACCCCATGAACCGCTCTGTGCCGCTTACTCCCTGGCTTGTTGCATCGCGCATTGGCGCGGGCGTTCTGGGCGGCTATGCCTTCACCTGGGGCCTGATCGCGCTGGGGGTGGGTCTGCTGTTTGCGGCCCGCATGGAGTTCCATGACGCCGAGGCGCTGGGCTACATCGTGGGCTTCATCGTGTACCTGCTGGCGTTTCTGTGGGCCTTTACCGCCGCCCGCGTGGCGCATGTGTGGGCCGTGCTGGTGGGCGGCGGCGCGCTGATGACCGGCGCCGCGTGGCTGGTGCAGCGTGCGCTGCTGTCGGCGTGAACAGCGGCAGCAAGGAGGACCGTTCCATGTTTCAGAACTTCCGGCTCACCATGGCCTGGCTGCACACCTGGTTTGGCCTGGTGCTGGGCTTTGTGCTGATGGTGGTGTTTTTCTTCGGCTCGCTGTCGGTGTTCGACCGCGAGATCGACCGCTGGGCCATTCCGGCCACGCGTTTTGCGCCGCAGCCCATGCCCTCGTTCGACACCGTCCTGAAGCCGGTGTTTGAAAGCATGGGGCCCAGCGCCGAGAACATCGAAGCCGCCAAAAGCCGCGTGAAGGGCCCCATGGCCGAGTCGTTTCCCGTGGTCAAGAGCTGGGGCGCCTACACCACCCACCGCGACCCGGTTCTGGGCCTGTTTGCCAGCTACGAACTGCCCAACGCCAAAGACCCGCACGACAACACCATCTGGGGCAACCGCACCATCGACCCGCGATCGGGCGCAGCGCTGCCGGACGACCACCTCAAGATCGGCAGCCAGTTCTTCTATCCGATGCACTACAGCCTCAACGTCAAGTGGAAGGACCTGGGCACCTGGATCGTGGGCTTTGCGGCGCTGATGATGCTGGTGGCGCTGGTCAGCGGCGTGGTGATGCACCGCAAGATCTTCCGCGAGCTGTTCACCTTCCGCCCGAAGAAGCACACGCAGCGCAGCGCGCTCGACCTGCACAACCTCACGGGCGTGGTGGCGCTGCCGTTCCACTTCATCTTCGCGTTCTCGGGGCTGGTGATCTTTGGCGGCATCTACTTTCCCGTCACCCACACGCAGCTGCACCCGCTGCATGAGCTGCACGAAAAGCACGAGTCCATGGAGACCGGCCTGCCCCACGAACGCGCGGGCGTGGCGGGCACGCTCGCATCGGTGGACGCGATGGTGGCCGAGGCCCAGCGCCGCTGGGCCGCGCAGGGCATGGCGGGCGACGTGGGCTTTTTGAACCTGCAGCACGTGGGCGACGCCAACGCCTACGTCAGCATTTACCGCGCGGGCACCGACCGCATCGCGCTGGTGGGCAACGGCATCCACTTCAAGGGCAGCACGGGCGAGGTGCTGCGCGAAGACCCGCCGCTGACCCCCGTGGCCAGCGTGAACACCTTCCTTACCGGCCTGCACCTGCAGCACTTCCGCCACTGGCTGCTGCGCTGGCTGTATGTGCTGGGCGGGCTGTCGGGCTGCGTGTGCATTGCCACAGGCTTCATCTTCTTTGTGGAAAAACGCAAGCGCCAGCACGCCAGGCAGGGTGCGCGCGGTGCCCGCTGGGTGGATGCGTTTGCGGTGTCCACCGTGACCGGCATCGTCATCGCAGCGCTGGCCATGCTTGCGGCCAACCGCCTGCTGCCCACCGCCCTGCCTGCGCGCGGAGACTGGGAGCAGTCCATCTTCTGGGGCGCCTGGTTGCTGGCCTTCTTACATGGCCTCTGGCGCACTGCGCCCGTGGCCCACGCCCGCATGGCGCCCGCCTGGGCCGAGCAGTGCTGGGCCATCGCCGTGCTGGGCGTGGCCGCTGTGCTGCTGAACTGGGTGACCACCGGCGACCACCTGCTGCGCACCATGGGCAACGGCTACTGGCCTGTGGCCGGGGTCGACCTGGCGATCCTGGCCAGCAGCGCCATCGCCGTGGTGGCAGCACGCCGCCTGAAGCGCCGCGCGCAAGGCGCCGTGGGCGCCCACGACGCCGGCGCCGCACCGATGGAGGCTGCCCGTGCCTGACGCGCTGCTGCTGGCGGCGGCCGTGGCCGCCAATGTCATCGGCCTGGGCTGGCTGGCGCTGTCGATGGACGTGCACTGGGAGCAGGTGCGCGGCCCCGCCGAGCCCCTGCAGCGCAGCACCGTGCGCACCCTGCGCTGGCTGGGCGCCGCAGGGCTGGCGGCATCGCTGGCGCTGTGCCTCGCGGTGGACCATGCGTCCATGGCGTCGCTGGTGTGGTTCATGGCGCTGGCGGGCGCGGCGATGGCCATTGCGTTCACGCTGTCGTGGCGGCCACGGGTGCTGGCAGTGCTGGTGGGGTGGGTGCGGCGCGCCAACAGCGCTATCAATTAGAGAGCTATCAGCGCTTGATGGATAAGCGCT
>NZ_JBMIRS010000007.1:0-5399 GCF_049198005.1 Paracidovorax sp. MALMAid1276
TAGTACCGCGTGAGACCGGTTTATCGTGCGTTGCAGCCGATGCTCCTTCTGCCGCGCAGCCTCCTAGGCTCGGTCACTAAAATGTCGGCCCCCGAGCCTCCATTTCCCTTTTTCATCACCTCTGCCATGAACATCCTCCGCTTCTCCGACCTGTGCGCCCAGGGCAAGGCCCAAGGCCAGCGCGTCTTCATCCGTGCCGACCTCAACGTGCCGCAGGACGACGACGGCCGCATCACCGAAGACACCCGCATCCGCGCCTCGGTGCCCTGCATCCGCATGGCGCTGGACGCCGGCGCGGCCGTGATGGTGACGAGCCACCTGGGCCGCCCGACGGAAGGCGAGTTCAAGCCCGAGGATTCGCTGGCCCCGGTGGCCCAGCGCCTGGGCGAGCTGCTGGGCCGGGATGTGCCGCTGGTGGCGAACTGGGTCGACGGCGTGCAGGTGGCTCCCGGCCAGGTGGTGCTGCTCGAAAACTGCCGCCTGAACGTGGGCGAGAAGAAGAACAAGGAAGAGCTGGCGCGCAAGATGGCCGCGCTGTGCGACATCTTCGTGAACGACGCCTTCGGCACCGCCCACCGCGCCGAAGGCACCACCTACGGCATCGCCCAGTTTGCCCCCGTGGCCTGCGCAGGCCCGCTGCTGTCGGCCGAGATCGACGCGCTGACCAAGGCGCTGGCGCAGCCGCAGCGCCCGCTGGCCGCCATCGTGGCGGGCTCCAAGGTGTCCACCAAGCTCACCATCTTGCAAAGTCTGGCCGACAAGGTGGATCAGCTCATCGTGGGCGGCGGCATTGCCAACACCTTCATGCTGGCCGCGGGCCTGCCCATCGGCAAGAGCCTGGCCGAGCCCGACCTGCTGGACGCCGCCAAGGCCGTGATGGCCGCCATGAAGGCGCGCGGGGCCGAGGTGCCGATTCCCACCGACGTGGTGGTGGCCAAGGCCTTTGCGGCCGATGCCCCCGCCACCGTGAAGGCCGCCACCGACGTGGCCGAAGACGACCTGATCCTGGACATCGGCCCCGACACCGCCGCGCGACTGGCCACCCAGCTCAAATCCGCTGGCACCATCGTCTGGAACGGCCCGGTGGGCGTGTTCGAGTTCGCCGCATTCGAGAACGGCACGCGCACCCTGGCGGCCGCGATCGCCGAATCACCCGCATTCAGCATTGCGGGCGGCGGCGACACCCTGGCCGCCATTGCCAAATACGGCATCGACAGCCAGGTGGGCTACATCTCCACCGGCGGCGGCGCGTTCCTGGAAGTGCTGGAAGGCAAGACGCTGCCTGCCTTCGAGATCCTGCAAAAGCGCGCTGGCGCGGGCGCCTGAGCGGCGGGGCGCGCCCTGGCGGGGTGCGGCGTGGCGGGGCGTCAGCGGCATCCTTCTAAAATTGCGCCCCATGACCTTCACCGACATGCTGCGCAATGCCACGGCGCAGAACAATTCCCTGCTGTGCGTGGGCCTGGACCCGGAGCCCACACGCTTTCCGGCACAGATGCAGGGCGATGCGCACCGCATCTACGACTTTTGCGCGGCCATCGTCGACGCCACGGCCGATCTGGCCTGCGCCTTCAAGCCCCAGATCGCCTACTTTGCCGCCCACAGCGCCGAAGACCAGCTCGAACGCCTGATGCAGCACATGCGCGCCAACGCGCCGCATGTGCCGGTGATCCTGGACGCCAAGCGCGGCGACATCGGCTCCACGGCCGAGCAGTACGCCAAGGAGGCGTTCGAACGCTACGGCGCCGACGCCGTCACGCTCTCGCCCTTCATGGGCTTTGACTCCATCGAGCCCTACCTGGCCTACCACGGCAAGGGCGCCTTTTTGCTGTGCCGCACCTCCAACCCCGGCGGCGACGACCTGCAGAACCAGCGCCTGGCCAGCATCGACGGCCAGCCGCTGATGTACGAACATGTGGCCCGCCTCGCGCAAGGCCCGTGGAACAAGAACGGCCAGCTCGGCCTGGTGGTGGGCGCCACCTACCCGCAGGAGATCGAACGCGTGCGCAGCATTGCGCCCACGCTGCCCCTGCTGATCCCCGGTGTGGGCGCCCAGGGCGGCGACGCCGTGGCCACCGTGCGCGCGGGCCTGCGCGCTGACGGACCGATCATCGTGAACTCCTCGCGCGCCATCCTCTACGCTTCCAAGGGCGATGATTTCGCTGCCGCGGCACGCGCCGAGGCGCTGCGCACGCGCACCGTGCTGAACGACGCCGCGCAGGGCTGAGCCCCCGCGCTTCAACACCCCCCAGCCCCGGGTCGCGCAGCCATGCAGCTCAAGTGGCTCGAAGACTTCATCGTGCTGGCGCAGGAGCGTAGCTACACCCGCGCGGCCGAGCTGCGGCATGTGACGCACCCGGCGTTCGGCCGCCGCATCCGCGCGCTGGAGGCCTGGGCCGGCACGCCGCTGGTGGAGCGCGGCGGCGGGCCGGTCACGCTCACCCCGGCGGGGCAGAGCTTTCTCGAAACCGCGGGCCTCATGGCGCGCAGCCTGGCGCAGTCGCACGAAGAGCTGCAGAGCCTGGCCGGGCGCCAGGCCCGCACCGTGACCCTGGCCACCGGCCGCACCCTGGCGCGCACCGTGGTGGCCGACTGGCTGGTGCGGCTGCAGCCGGTGCTGCAGGGCGCCGAGCTGTGCATCCGCACCCGCGCCCTGGCCGACACCGTGGCCATGCTGGAGCGCAACGAGGCCGACTTCTCGCTCGTCTACCACCACCCGGCGCTTGCCATTCGGCTGGATGCGCGCCAGTTCATGCATGTCACCGTGGCGTCCGACCGCCTGGTGCCCGTGTCCCGCGCCACGGCGCAGGGCCAGGCGCTGCACCGCTTCGGGCCCGATGGCACCCTGGTCCCCTACCTGGCCTATGCCCCGCAGCTGGCGCTGGGCCGCCTGGTGGAAGACCACCTGGCCCACCACCCCCAGGCACCACGGCTGCAGCGGGTGGTGGAATGCGACTCGGCCGACGCGCACTATGAATACGTGCAAAAAGGCCTGGGCGTGGCCTGGCTGCCCTGGTCCATGGTGCATGTCGACTGCCAGGCCCGGCGGCTGGCGCTGTCGGGCGACGCCCGCATGGAGGTGCGCTTCGACGTGCGCCTGTACCGGCCCAAGCGGCGCCTGGGGCCGGTGGCCGAGGCGCTGTGGAAGGCCCTCGCGCAGCGCTGAGCCCTTGCGGGTTTTCATCAGGGCGCTGAACCACATTGGCAGGGCTTGGTGCCGTTTCGGCACCAACAGCGTGGCGTGGCCTTTTCACAATCGGCCCTACCACGACCCCAGGAGCCCACCATGCCATCCCCCCGTTCCCTGCGCCGCACTGCCTTGCTGTGTGGCCTGGCCGTTGTGGCCGCCCCCGGCGCATTCGCGCAGGACGCCTACCCCGCCAAGCCCATCACCATCGTGGTCGGCTACCCGCCCGGCGGCAGCACCGACCTGACCGGCCGCACCTTGGCCACCGAGCTGAGCGCCAAGCTGGGCGTGCCCGTGGTGGTGGAAAACATCGGCGGCGCGGGCGGCGCCATCGGCGCGCAGAAGGTGGCCAGCAGCGCGCCCGACGGCTACACCTTTCTGGTGGGTGCCAGCAACGAGATCGCCATCAACAAGCTGGTGACCCAGAAGGTGAAGTACGACGTGAAGGACTTCACCGCCATCGGCCTCATCGCCTCGCAGCCGCTGGTGCTGGTGGCCTCCACCGGCGCGGGCGTGAAGAACCTGGCCGAGTTCACGCAAAAAGTGTCCAGAAACCCGGGCAAGTTCAGCTACGGCAGCTCGGGCGTGGGCACCTCGCTGCACCTGGCGGGCGAAATGGTCAAGGAGCAGGGCAAGCTGTTCATGACGCACATCCCCTACCGGGGTGTGGCGCCGCTCGCCAACGACCTGCTCGGCAACAACCTGGAGTACGGCGTGTTCGTGCTCTCCAGCGGCCTGCCGCACATCCGAAGCGGCAAGGTCGTCGCCCTGGGCACCACCGAGGCCAAGCGCTCGGCCATCACGCCCGACATCCCGGCCCTGGCCGAATCGCCGCAGTACAAGAACGTGGACATCGGTGTGTGGTTCGCGCTGATGGGCCCGGCCAACCTGCCCAAGCCCGTGTTCGACAAGGTGAAAAAGGCGCTGAACGACAGCCTGCAGTCGCCCGAATTCCGCAAGAAGCTGGAGGCCAGCGGCTCCACCGTGGCATCGCCGGACGTGAACATCAACCAGTTCCTGTCCACCGAAGTGGCCAAGTACAAGAAGATCGTCGAATTCGCCCGGATCGAAGAATGAGCCTTGCCCCCGACATGAACGCGCGCGCCCCGCTGGCCGCGCCCGCGCCGCTCGCCTTTGACCTGCCCGCGCCCGACATCGCCGCCTGGCGCGCCGGCAACACCGGCACCGAAGGCGTGTGGCACTTTGATTCGGGCCTGCCCGGGCGCCGCGTGATGGTGAGCGCCCTGGTGCACGGCAACGAGCTGTGCGGCGCCTGGGCGCTGAAGGGCCTGCTGGAGGCCGGCGTGCGCCCCGCAAGCGGCACGCTCACGCTCGCGTTCTGCAACCTGCAGGCGTTCGACCGCTTCGACCCTGCAGACCACGACGCATCGCGCTTCACCGAAGAAGACCTGAACCGCCAGTGGATCGACGAGCGCATGGCCGCCGCCGACACCGCCGAGCGCCGCCGCGCCGCCGCGCTGCGCCCCTGGGTGGCGCAGGCCGACTGGCTGCTGGACATCCACTCGATGCACGAACGCGGCGCGCCGCTGCTGCTCACGGGCATGCAGCCCCGCAACCGGGCCCTGGCCAAGGCCATGGCGGCGCCCGAACACATCGTGGTGGACGCGGGCCACAAGGACGGCGTGCGCATGCGCGACTACGGCCGCTTCGGCCTGCCCGATGCCGACGGCGGCGACACGCGATCGCTGCTGGTGGAGTGCGGCTTTCATGGCGACCCGGCCAGCCGCGCCGTGGCGCAGGACCAGTGTGTGCGCTTCCTCGAACAGTCCGGCGTGCTGAACGCCGACGCCCTGGCCCGGCAGCTGCCCGGCTGGCGCCTGCCCGACGCGCCGCGCCAATGGGCGCTGGAGGTGACCGGCCCCGTCGTGGCCACCAGCAGCGCCTTTCGCTTCACCGAGCCGTTCACCGGGCTGGAGGTGATTGCACAAGCGGGCACGGTGATCGGCTGGAATGGCGATGGCAGCGACGCCACGCCCGTCACCACCCCCTACGACGACTGCGTGCTGGTGATGCCCTCGGTGCGCCAGGCGCGCGCGGGGGTCACGGTGGTGCGCTTTGCGCGGCGGCAGCCGCTGTAAGAGCCTGTTCAATGTTTTTTTGGAGTCGCACAAGGTCCTTGCCCGAAGGGTTGGAGTGAAATCGGGCGATGGAACGCACCGGCCGCTTGCATGGGCATGAGCCCATGCGGCGGAGC
>NZ_JBMIRS010000010.1:0-1473 GCF_049198005.1 Paracidovorax sp. MALMAid1276
GAACAGGAAAGTCAATGAAATCAACGATCTACCAACACCACCTCCGCGCCAGTGCTAGCTTTTCGTACCGTCACTTATTGCACTGAAAACGAGGAGACCCCCGCCTGGGCGCGCTGGTCGCGGCCTTGGGGAACGGCCGCATGGATATTTCTGACACTCGGCATTGCCTTGGGAAGCTGGTGGGCTTATTACGAGCTAGGCTGGGGCGGCTGGTGGTTCTGGGATCCGGTCGAGAACTCTTCCTTCATTCCGTGGCTGGTCGGCACGGCGTTGATCCATTCGCTGGCGGTAACAGAAAAGCGGGGCAGCTTCAAGAACTGGACCGTATTGCTCGCCATCTGCACGTTTTCGCTCGCGCTGCTGGGCGCCTTCCTGGTGCGCTCCGGCGTGTTGACATCGGTACATGCGTTCGCGACCGATCCGCGCCGCGGGATATTCATCCTGATGCTGCTGGGGCTGGTGGTGGGAACGTCGCTATTCCTGTTTGCCGTGCGCTCGCCCAAGGTCGGCCTGGGCGGACGCTTCGAGTTGGTGTCGCGGGAATCGCTGCTGCTGGTCAACAACGTGTTGCTGGTTGTCGCCGCCGCTTCGGTGCTTCTCGGCACACTCTACCCGTTGTTTGTCGATGCGCTCGGTTTGGGCAAGCTGTCGGTCGGCGCCCCGTATTTCAATGCTGTATTCGTTCCGTTGATGGTGCCGGCGCTGCTGCTTATCGCAGTGGGGCCACTAGCGCACTGGAAAGCCGCGGACCTCGGCAATATGCTCAAGCGCCTGCGAGTGCCGGCAATCGTCGCTTTGCTAGCTGGTGTGGGCCTGCCTTTTGCGTTGGGCCGCTGGTCGCCGCTGGCCGCGATGGGACTGGCGCTTGCTTCTTGGATTATGGCGAGTGTGGTTGCCGCCGTCGCCGAACGCGTGCGCACCACGCGCAGCGGCTTGCTTGCGCAGCCGCCCAGCTGGCTCGGGATGCACATCGCGCACCTGGGAATTGGAGTATTCGTGGCCGGCGTTACGCTGGTTATGGGATATGAAGCGGAAAAAGATGTACGGATGGTACCGGGGGACATCATTAGCGCGGGTGGATACGACTTCAGGCTGCTCGGTGTGCGTCAGGCGCAGGGACCCAACTATGTGGCCGCCGTGGGCGACGTGGAGCTGTCGCAGGACGGCAAAGTTTTGCGCTTGCTACACCCTGAAAAGCGCAGCTATGCGACCTCCACCATGCCGATGACTGAAGCGGCGATCGATGCCAACGGGTTGCGCCATGTCTACGTGTCGCTTGGTGAGCCGCTGCCAGACGGCGCCTGGAGCGTGCGGGTTTATTACAAGCCTTTCGTCGATTGGGTCTGGGGCGGCTGCCTGCTGATGGCCTTAGGCGGTTTGCTTGCCATCAGCGACCGGCGCTACCGGCTGAAGCTGGGGTCCCCTTGTTTTCAGTGCAATAACTGGCGGTACGCAAACCCAGCACTGGCGCGG
>NZ_JBMIRS010000011.1:0-3264 GCF_049198005.1 Paracidovorax sp. MALMAid1276
AGCGCTTATCCATCAAGCGCTGATAGCTCACTATTTGATAGCAATCACTGCCCACGCGGCCGCGTGGCCCAGGCCAGCGCAAAGCTGAACGCCAGCGCGGGCAAGGCCGAGCCCGCGCCCGGCAGCAGCTTGGGCGCGAGGTGGTACACCGCAACGCCCGCCAGCCAGATCGCAACCGGCGCCACGTTCACCTTGCGGGCCGCCGCCAGCAGCGCGGGCGCATCGGTGCCAAAGGCCAGGCGCCCCAGAATCACGCCAAACAGCGGAACGAACACCGAGCTCAGCAGCAGCAGGAACGGCTCCAGACTGTGCATGGGCAGCACCAGCGCCAGCCCCGTGCACAGAGCGGCCACCAGCAGCCCCCAGGCGCGTACGCCAAAGCGCGGCAGCAGGCTGTGGGCCGACACCGCGCCCGAATACGTGTCGCCATAGGCGTTGTCCACCTCGTCGATCAGGATCAGCGACAGCGCAATCAGCCCGCCCTGCGCCAGCAGCAGCGCCTGCACCAGGTCCTTGCTGGGCAAGGTCAGCGCCACCAGCACGCCCAGGCTGTAGCACCACATATTGGCCAGCGCATAGCCCAGCCAGGTGCCGCGCAGCGCGGCGCCGCCGCTCTTGCCGTGGCGCGCGTAGTCGGCCACCAGCGGCAGCCACGAGATCGGCATGGCGATCACCAGGTCCAGCGCGGGCAGCACGCCCATGCCACCCGCGCCCTGGCGCGTCCACAGCGCTTCAAAACCTTGGGCTTGCGCCAGCGACAAGAACTGCCAAGACAGCCACAGCAGCGACAGCACCACCAGCGGCAGCGCCACGCGCGCAATCACCTTGCGCACCAACTGCACCATGGAGCCGCTGATGAGCAGCATCACCACGCCGCCCCACAGCAGCGTGGCCAGCACGGGCCAATGGGCGCCCGCCATGGCGCCCGACTGCTGGCCGATGGCCACGGTGGCATCGCGCATCACCACCAGCTCGAACGTGCCCCAGCCCACCAGCTGCACGATGTTGAGGATGATGGGCAGGCTGGCAAACGTGCGGCCATACACGGCGTGCATCAGCCCCGCGCTGGCCAGGCCGCTGTCGCAGCCCAGCTTGGCCACCCAGCCCAGCAGGCCCGCGCCCACGATGGAGCCGGCGACGATGGCGATCAGTGCCTCTTTGGTTCCCAGCGCGGGCATCAGGTACGCGCCCACCTGCATCACCAGCAGGCCCACGCCCAGGCTGAACCAGAGCGAGGCGTGGTCATGCCACTGGAAGACACGGCGGTCGGGGGAGACGGGGGCCAGCGCTTCGTTGGTGGCAGCGGGCGCGGCGGGGGATGAGGACATGGAAAGCTCCGTAGCAGTACAGAGCAGGGGCGGCCCGCCGGTGCGCGCCGAGCGGTGTGGTCGGTGCGGCGCCATGACGGACTTGCTTCCCTGCGCGAGGATGATCTCAAGCCTGCAAAGCAAAACGATGCAGGCAACAGGTTCGAAGGGTTTGATCTCAGCCCTGACGTTGATGGCGTGCAGGACACCCCTAGCGATGCGGTCACATTCTATTTCTGCTGCAGAGCAGTTGGTGCGAGGCCAACAGAAGGCTCAGCCTTCGGACGGGAGAATCATCCCGGGCCTCCAAGGAGAGCAGCCATAACCGAATTACGTCAACGCATGATCGATGCGATGGTGGTGCGCGGCGTCGCCCAGGGCTTGCAGCAAGCCTACGTGCAGGCCATCCGGCGCATGGCCCGACGCTACCGGCGCGCCCCGGCTAATTGCACCGCTGAGCAAGTGCAGGAGTACCCGCAGTCCCTGGTGCGAGAACATCACCTTTGTTCGAGAAGGTGTTGTGAAGACACGCCAGGACGTCAACGTTTCCATGGCCAGACCAAAAAGATGCCGTAGAGTTCGCCGCGCTTGATTGGGTGTCATGGTTCAATCACCATCACCCGCTCGAACTCGTCGGGTACATCCCCCCAGTAGAAGCTGAGGCAAACTACACCCGCAACTTGCCAGTCAGTCCTCCGTGGGAAGTAGGCTGACGTAAACCAAACAGCCTCCGCAGACACGCGGCCACTCACACATGAGCTTTCTTCGTCATATCGTTTGCGCTTTCTGTGTCACTGCACCTTTCTTGGTATACGCCCAAGAGCGTGCGGAGACCGCTGTTGCCAACCTTCGGACTGCAGTTGTTGGCATCACCGTTGCGCCCACGGGGCAGCCCATCGCGCAGCGTGAACCAGCTGTAGATTCAATGAACCCGGCTCATTCTTCTACGAGCAGGGGCGCCGCCGTAGGAGCCGGAACGCTCGTATCAGCAGATGGACTGATTCTCACAATCGCTTCCCTTTTCGAAACTCCCGGCGACATCATCGTCACGCTGGATAGCGGCGAGAGAATAAAGGCATCCCTCGTAGGGCAAGACCGCCACACCGGATTGGCCTTGCTGAAGGTCGATCGAACGAACGTGCCGTTCCTGAGGGTTACAGCACCTCAGGGGTTGGCACTGGGAGAAAGAGTCATTGCATTGGGCCGGACCGCGTTCGAGACAGGCTCCCCTTTGGTAGTAACCGATGGCATTGTTAGCTCTACGTGGTCCGCTGGCATGGGTGTGGCCTCGTTCATTCAGGCAACGGTGCAAGTGCTTCCTGGGATGGGTGGGGGGCCTCTGATTCGGTTGAAAACGGGCGAGCTCGTTGGTGTGGTGAGTCAGCAGTATGTTCAGCGAGTGGGCATGTCAATCACGTTCGCCACCCCCATCGAGGTGTATTTAGGGATCGCTACCGAACTGCGGAGCCGTGGGCAGGTAGCTCGCGCTGCGATTGGCATCAGCGCCAATGTACTGTCTGAAGAGGACTCTCGAAGGATAGGGCTACCGGTCAAGATGGGAGTCATCCTGACTGGCATTCGAGACAGCGGCCCTGCTCAGAAGGCGGGACTACAAGTCGGTGACGTAGTTCTCGCAGTGGAGGGAAAGGAGCCTACGTCTGCGCCTTCACTATTCGAGCTGATCCGAAGCAAACCGCCTGGCTCCAGGCTTGAAGTACAGATATTTCGAAGAGGCGTGACACAGACGATTCACGTGACGAGCGAGGCCGTGTCTGGCGCGTGAGGATGAGCTCTAACTTTCCTATATGGACTCCCCCACAACAACAAGAGCCTGATCGATTGGGGCCCAGAGGGTAAAACACCTGCAGTCGTATATCCGGCATCTGGAGTGGGATCGTCAATGTCCCGTGCCGACATGGAATCTGCGTCACCGCGTCGCCACAAGTTGCAAGCGGGA
>NZ_JBMIRS010000035.1:0-50243 GCF_049198005.1 Paracidovorax sp. MALMAid1276
CCGCCGCAGCGGCCAACGCTGCGGCGGCCAGTTTTGCCGCGCTGACCGACAGCCTGGACTATCTGGACGCTGCGAGCATCGAGCAGGTGCGCCAGGCCTACCGCTTCGCCGACGAGGCCCACCTGGGGCAACTTCGCAACAGCGGCGAGCCCTACATCACCCACCCGATCGCCGTGGCAGCCCAGTGCGCCACCTGGAAGCTCGACGCACAGGCCCTGATGGCCGCGTTGCTGCATGACGCGATGGAAGATTGCGGCGTTACCAAGGCCGACCTGATCGACCGTTTTGGCGCGCCCGTGGCCGAGCTGGTCGATGGCCTCACGAAGCTGGACAAGCTGCAGTTCAATACCCGGGAGGAAAACCAGGCCGAGTCTTTCCGCAAGATGCTGTTGGCGATGGCGCGGGACGTCCGCGTCATTCTCATCAAGCTGGCGGACCGCACGCACAACATGCGCACGCTGTCCGACATGCCGCGCAGCAAGTGGGGCCGCATCTCCTCCGAGACCCTCGAAATTTACGCGCCCATCGCGCACCGGCTGGGCCTGAACCAGACCTATCGCGAGCTGCAGGATCTTGCCTTCCGGCATCTGCACCCCTGGCGGTATGCGACCTTGTCCAAGGCCGTCAACAAGTCCCGTAATCGGCGGCGCGATATCGTTCAGCGTGTGCAGGCAGAGGTGGATGCCGCCTTCTCGAAGATCGGCATGCAAGTGCGACTCGCCGGCCGCGAGAAGACGCTCTACGCCATCTACCAGAAGATGGACCTCAAGCACCTGAGCTTCGCGCAGGTCACTGACATTTACGGCTTTCGGGTCATTGTGCCCACGGTGACGGACTGTTACACCGCCCTGGGCGTGCTGCACCAGATGTACAAGCCCGTGCCCGGCAAGTTCAAGGACCACATCGCGATTGCCAAGCTCAATGGATACCAGTCGCTGCACACCACACTGGTCGGTCCGTCGGGGGTGAACATCGAGTTCCAGATGCGCACGGACGAAATGCACGTGATAGCGGAAGCAGGCGTGGCAGCGCACTGGCTGTACAAGGCACAGGACGGCGATGGCACCTCGGCCGAGCGCCTGGGCACGAAGTGGCTGCAGTCGTTGCTCGACATCCAGAATGAGACACGCGACGCCGCTGAATTCTGGGACCACGTCAAGGTGGACCTGTTCCCCGACGCGGTCTACGTCTTCACCCCGAAGAGCCAGATCATGGCACTGCCACGCGGAGCCACTGTGGTGGACTTCGCCTATGCAATCCACAGCAATGTGGGCGACCGAACAACGGCAGCGAAGATCAACAACGAACAGGTGCCGCTTCGCACCGAGCTGAAGAATGGCGATGTGGTGGAGATCATCACCGCCCCCGTCTCAACACCCAATCCTGCGTGGCTGGGCTTTGTGCGCACGGGCCGTGCACGCTCGAAGATCAGGCATTATTTGAAGACCCTCGCCCATGCAGAGTCGGAGAGCCTGGGCGAAAAGCTTCTCACGCAGGCGATCCGCGCCGAAGGCCTCCAGCAATTGCCCCCGGTGGATGCGACGACCCAGCCCCTGTGGGACAAACTGCTGCGATTTACCGGCAACCGGACCCGCAGCGAGCTGATGACGGACCTTGGATTGGGCAAGCGCATTGCCAGTATCGTCGCAAAGCGTCTGATGGTTTTGATGTCCGAGCATGGCCATCGCCCTGATGCGCTGCTGATGACCCGAGAGCGCTATACCTCGCACGAAACCCTTTCGCAGGGCGCCGTGACACTGGACGGCAGTGAGAATGCATCCGTCCAATACGCAGCATGTTGCCGCCCCGTGCCAGGTGACAGCATCGTCGGCTACCTGGGGCGTGGCGAAGGTTTGGTGGTGCACAACGTGCACTGTGGCGTGGCCAAGCGTCTTCAGCACAAGGACAGCGAACGGTTCATTGCCGTGGACTGGGCCGACGAGCCGACACGCATGTTTGAAACCGGCGTCGTGGTCACCGTCTCCAACGGCAAAGGTGTGCTGGCGCGTGTGGCCGCCGAACTCGCCAATTCCGAAGCGGATATCACCCATGTCGACATGGATGACGAGGCGGCGCTGGACACCACCGACTTGCGATTCATCGTGGCGGTGCGCGACCAGGCGCACCTGGAATTGGCGCTGCGCAACTTGCGCCGCACCCAGGCCGTCATCCGCGCTGCCCGTATCACCCCCCAAGCCTGACGAAGACCCGCCGACCAGACGCCGGAAGAAACTTGAAAGGGAACTATCCCGCAAGCTTTTGCGCAGGAGGCGGATACTTAACGTCCACCACCTCCAGAGTGCGCAAGCCGCCCGGCGTGGGCAACTGCACCTCATCGCCCACGCGGGCGCGCAGCAATGCTCTGGCCACCGGCGATACCCAGCTGACCTGGGAATCGCGGCTGTCCGTCTCATCGATTCCCATGATGGTGACAGTACGCTCAGCGCCCTGATCGTCCAGGTAAGTCACTCGCGCCCCAAAAAAGATCTGATCGCTGCCCGCATGCAGGCTCGGGTCGACCACCTCGGCAATCTCCAGACGCTTGGTCAGGAAACGAATTCGCCGGTCAATCTCTCGCAGCCGCTTCTTGCCATAAAGATAGTCACCGTTCTCCGAACGATCACCATTGCTGGCAGCCCAATGCACCACATCCACAATCCTCGGGCGTTCGTTGTCGATCAAGTCCAGCAGCTCGTCGCGCAAGCGCGCATAACCGGCGGGCGTGATGTAGTTTTTGGCGCCTGCTGGCAGTGACGGCAAGCTGGGTGCGTCGTCATCGTCCGCACCTTCGGACTCTTTGGAAAACGCCTTGCTCATCGTTTGATCCCCAAAGCAAACTCCCTTGAGAATGGACCAGACAAAGGAAAAAGCCCTGATACCTTTCGATATCAGGGCTTACCTGTTGGTGCGGCTGGCAGGAATCGAACCCACGACCCCTTGGTTCGTAGCCAAGTACTCTATCCAGCTGAGCTACAGCCGCTAAGCCTCGAATTATAGCATGATTTTTTGGTCACCCTCAAAATCATTTGATTTGCTTGCCGCGACATACAAACCAAAATTCAACGCAAGCCAGAATTGTAATGCAGTTATCCACGCTTCCGACCGAACAGACGCCTGTTCAACAGAAAAAGAGGCTTCGTTGCCGGACTCCCCCCACACGGCGGCGGATGGTAGGGCGTGTTGGACTTGAACCAACGACCAAAGGATTATGAGTCTGACCCGCCCTTGAGCTTTGATGCGCACTTACGTGTACGTCGCTTCTACAAAAGACGTTCCATGTGCGGCCCGGCAAGCCGCGTGTATCCTCGATCCTCATGCAATTTGTAGACTACGCGACGAACCAAACCGAGGCATGCCAGTGAACGACGCCGACGACCTTATCAATCCGGACAAGAAAGCCTTGGGAGCTCGCCTCAAGAAGTTGCGTGAGGGCTTTTCTTGGACATTGGGAGAGCTGAGTGAAGCGACAAAGCACTTGGACCCGACCGGTGATGGCATCTCGAAAGTGTCAATCTCTCGCTATGAGAACGGCGACTCCTATCCCGGGTATCGAGAACTCAAGCTCATTGCACAGGTCTTTGCTGTGCCCGTCAGCTCGTTGTTCTATGGGGACATTCCGGACCCTTACGCAGGCTGGGAGATGTCTCTAGACGACTACCTGAGGAGCGTTATCAAAAGTGTGTTGATTGAGGAAGGCGTGATCGAAGGGGAGTCGCGGGCCTCTCGGGAGCAGAAGCAAGTGCTTGCCCTGCGGGCTATCCAGGCACGCCGCCGCCCCATCTCACTCGAAACGCTAGACGACGAAGACAAGGCAGAGCACGCACGCCTTAAAAAGGATGGATGGAAAAAGATCGAGCAGTTGGCGAAAGAAGTAGACGCTGCTTCGCAGCGCAAGGGCAACAATACTCAAAAGTGAGAAATATCTCGAAAAAGATTTGACATCTTCAAAACGCGGAACCACAATCAAATTCGAGAATTTTCTCGTTTTTGAAAGGTTTCGCTATGAGCATCCAAAAGAAGGGCGTCACGCCCGAACAGCTGCGCCAGGCAGCCAAAGACCTCAACCTGACGGTTGCGGCAATTGCAGAGGGGACCGGCCTGTCCAAGGCCTACATCAGCGAGTTCCGCAACGAAACTCGCAATCTCTCTGCCTCTCAGCAGACTCAACTGCGCACCTACCTCGAAGCTCAATACGAGGAACAGGGCCAGGACTTCCCCGAAGCACAGGACACCAGCGACCAAGAGCTGCTGCAGGGCCTGGGCGGCATGGTCAAGCGCATCACGCGCCCCGCCATCCTGCTGTCTGAGGATGTGCCCGCGGCCCAGGCGGAAAAACTCGCTGACCTGATTGAGGCCAACCGCCTCAAGGTGGGCGACATCCTGAACACCGAGTTCGCCACGGGCGGCTTCTTCGGTGGCGAATTCTCGGAAGCGACCGAGAACGCGATCCGCGAAATCTTCGCCCTGCTGGCCTTGAACTACGTGGCCATCCTGATGCTGCAGGGCCGCAACATTGCACGCAAGCTGCCAGAAGGTGCCCAGCACAAGACCATGGGGGACTGGCTGTCGGGCTACCTGGCGGCATCGCCACTGGCCGATCTGCTGCCCGAGGCTGACCCTGCCGATGCCGATGCCGAAGCGGAGGCAGCATGAACACCTTCACCACGCCTATCTCGATGGTGGCCGGCTCGGGCAAGGGCGCAGCCCTGGCCGCCGGTGTGATCGGACTGCTTTTGATGCTGGCGCTTGCGTCCAGGAGCGATCCGACAGCGCGCAATCAGACCACCGGACGGTGATTTTGATGCGGTCAGAACCGTCAAAACCCAGTTCTGATGCGGGTTTCGGGCCTGTTGCGTCTGCGGCGGGCGCGCAGACAGCAGCGGGCACCTACTGGCCTATGCGCAACGACTGCGACCGACACGCGCACGGCAGCCAGGCGGCCCCCTTCAATGCCAAACAGGGTGCCTTCGCATCCCCCCGCCCTGCCCAGACGTGGCGCCACAAGGCGCCGACCGGGGCACCCGCTTGCACGCCAGTGCATGCGGGGGGGGGAGGGAACCACGTCCGCCAGTGCGGTTGCGACCCGCACTACCAGCGCCACAGCTGGCGCCTGCCCGTTCTCCACCCTCCGCACGTCCATGGAGGCCTGACATGCCGCTGCTCACTGTTTCCCAAGATCAGCTCTACGAGTTGAATGATGCCGCCAATGAGGTTCTGGAGCGCATGTTGCGCGATGGCCAGGACGCCGCCGAAATCAAGCTGGGTGCGCTGCCCAACCTCTGGGCTGCATTGAAGGCCGTTCGCCTCGCTCTGCTGGGCACCCTGGACACGCCGGGCATGAATGAGCTGGAGCCCCGCGTCTTGGCGGCCATCGCCAACCCCAAGCGGAAGGCCTGAGGCATGCGCACTACCGCGATACCCCCTTCTCCCTTCATTGCGACGGCCACCCTGCCCAGCGGGGTCTGCAAGCGCTTCCGCGAACTGCAGTGCTTCGATGGCTATGTGGCCGTTTGGCGCGCTGCCGGTTTTCTCCTGACCTGGCAGGACCCCCGCACGGTTTTCATCACGCGCGGTGGGCTGGAGGCCGGGCCACAACGCCCCGCTGCAGACCCGGCCCAGGTCACCCCATCAACACACCACACAGAGGCTCTGAATCATGGTCAAGCTCGATTTGGGCATTGCCAAGCTCGATTGGTACGTGCTTTCCAACCCCTCGGCCAACACCGGCCCTTTCTCGTTCTCCATCGACTACGAGGGCATCTTCCTGTTCATCAAACCCGTTCAGCTCGCACTGCTGTGGCCCTGGGTGAAGGTATGAGCCAGACACCCGCACAGCCCGCCTTCGCATGGTGGGCCACCCCCACCACTCGCGCATTGCACCGCGCGCCCACACAGCCCGCCACGGGCGTGCATCGCCGTCCCTTTTCTGGCGCAAAGGCTGCGCCACCACGCCCTCTGGAGGCTCCCCGTGCAACGGCGCAAATTTTCCCCTTCACGGGCAGTAACACCCCGTATGAGTCTCATGAGTGAGACAGCAGCCAGCGAAGCTCAGCAGCTCATGGGACTCGATACGGTACGGATCAAAAGCCCTTACATGGCCCGCAACATCGTGGACAAAGTCAAAGCCCAGGGGCAGAGCTACTGCCAGGTGCTCAACGAAACCGGGGAGCTGCTGTGGGAGGTCACCCGCACCAACCTCAAGGGCTCCTACGACTCGCGGATCATGGTCAAACCCATGTACGAGGACTGCCAGAAGTCCAAAAGCGGCAAACCCGAATGGCACCCGAGCCCGCCTTACCTGATCGTGGAGTGCTCAGTCCCCAAGGCCATGCACGGCCAGAACGTCTATGGGGTGATCGAGGACATGCAGACGGCCTGCGAGAACGTGCGCACGCTGCTGCAGCAGCTCATGGGCATTGAACTGCCCCACACCGCCAACTGGACGGTGCAACGCGTGGACTGGGCCGAATCCTTCCAGTTGCCCTATCAGGCGGTGCAAGAGTTCTTCGAGGGCATTTACCACGTGGCCTTCCCGCGCCGAAAGATGCAGAAATACGGCAACGAATCCATTTTCGTGCCGGGCACCACCACAACGATCAAGCTGTACCACAAGGGCCCTGAGTTCCAGAAGAACGACCGCAAGCGCCTGGCCTGGGTGCTGCGCAACTTCTTCCACGAGAACAGGCCACGTGACGCCGCGCCCGAATGGGCCCAACAGCAGGCCTATCGCAAGGTGGCGGCCATCCAGCGCCTGGCAAACAACCGCCTACGCGCCGAGGTGGAAGTGCATGCGGAAAAGCTGGACTACGACTTCGGCCACAAACCCAAGGTGCGCGAGGTCACCACCGACTACCTGCAGGCCGTCTTCGACAAGGAAATTGCCCGCCTGCTGCGCGAGGGAAGCGAAGGCGTGAACGTGGTGCGCTCCAGCCTGGCAGTGCGTGATCGCCTGGAAGCCCGTTTCTCGCCCGAGCTGGCCGGCCTGCTGCATGGCTTCTGGCTGGGCCTTGCCACCCACGGCGAAGACGACATGAAGACACGCAGCACACGCGCCACCTTCTACCGGCGCCGCAAACAGCTTGTCGATGCTGGTGTGTCCTGGCTCGCCACCGACATGCAACTCATTGAGCGTCAGGGGCAAATGCTGCCCGCTGACTTCTCCCCCGTTCGTGCAAACGCCAGGCGCTGTACCAGTCTGGTGCGCGAAAGACCCGCCTTCGACTACCGAAGCGGACTACTCCAACTGGCCGCGTAAGGCCACCATCCCAAAGGAAATCATCATGAGCGAAACCGTTCTCGTACTGCGTGCCGACCGGTACGAATTCACCAGTGAAAAAACCGGCGAAATCATCAAGGGTGCCAACGTCTATTTCATCAGCGACACCCAGGTCGAAACACCGAACGCGGTAGGCGACAAGCCGATGAAGGTTGCAATCAGCGACGAGGTGTTCAACGACATCAAGCACTACGGCGCCCCGGCCATCTACGACATCACGACCAAGACCAGGCCGGGAAAGGATGGCACCGCCACCGTGACGCTGGTGAAGGCCAAGTTCCAGCAGCCATTCAAGCTACCCGAGTCGGAATGAAAAAAGCGCTCACGTGCAGCAACACATGAGCGCCCACCGAGCCACAAAACCCTATCCGTGATCGGCCCTGGCAGCTTACCCCATGTAGGCCGCCAGCGGCCAAGAAACGAGGCTTCACATGTTCTTCCACGCACCCAAAGACATCTACGGGCCCGAGCTGCTGCGCATGTTCATCGATGAGCTTGGCGGCCCCAAGAGGGTTCATAAGTACCTGGGCGTTTCAGAGCGCACGGTGTGGCACTGGCTATCCGCCGGCCGCGCCCCTCGTGCTGCAGTCTTGGCTCTCTTCTGGGAATCGCGGTGGGGGCGTTCCCAGATATTCACTGAACAGGTGAACGAAATCCGCCTGCTGTACCGGCAAGTCTGCATCCTGCAAGACCAGTACCAGAAGGCCAAAGACATCATCACGGGGTTGCGTGCCATGCATGCGGGCTCAGCCAATGAACCACTCTTTGAAGAGCTTCCAGACCTGGCCTACCGCCAGGCCCCATCGTTCGATGCTGACGCTCCGCTGCCGGGGACTCTCGAAGCCTCGGCACCGATTCAAGATGCGCTGTTTCATCTCGCGCTACCCAAGCCATGCAAGCCCTGGAACGCACGCGCGCTGCTGCCCGCCGTTGAATGGTCACCATGGAATCGCCCATCTTCCTCACCGCAGATGAACTCAGCACGCTCACGGGCTTCAAGACGCCCGCCCGCCAGGTCGAATGGCTGCGCACCAAGGGCTGGCGCTTTGAGGTCAACGGAAATCGTCGGGCCATCGTGGCTCGCAAATACGCCGAGAAGATGCTGGGTTGCGGTGTGCCCGAGGAACAGGGCTACCAGCCCAATTTCAGGGCGCTGCAGGGGGCGTGATGGGTCGGCGTAGGCAGTCCAATTTCGATGATCCCCCGCGCTTCCATCGCAAGGGCAACGTCTGGTATCACGTCAGCGGCACCCTGCCCCGCGTGTGGACCAAGCTCTCCAACGACCGCGCCGAAGCTCTGCGCCTGTGGGCACAGCGTGAAGGGGTGCGCGAGGATGAATCCACCCGGCTTTTCTCGGTGGTGGCCAGGCGGTACGTGCGCGAGGTGTTCCCCACCAAGAGCGTGCAGACCCGGCGCGACAACGACAAGGAACTCGCCAACCTGCTGCGCGTGTTCGGGCATATGCCCATCGAGGCCATCGCGCCGATGCACATCCGCCAGTACATGGACCTGCGCGGCCAAGTGGCAAAGGTGCGCGCCAACCGCGAAAAAGCCCTGTTCTCGCACATCTTCAACAAGGCCAGGGAGTGGGGTTTCACCACCGCACAGAACCCTTGCCAGGGCGTGAAGCGCTTCAAGGAAACGGGGCGCTCACGCTATGTCACCGACGAGGAATTCGACCGCGTGCGGGCCAACGCACATTGCACGGTGGTGGACGCCATGGACATTGCCTTGCTCACCGGCCAGCGGCCCGCCGATGTGCTCAAGATCAAGCGCACCGACATTCGGGACGGCGCCTTGTGGATCGTGCAGAACAAGACCGGGGCACGCCTGGGCATCGAGATCACGGGCGAGCTGGCGGCGGTCATCGACAGGATCAACCAACGCCCCAGGAAGGCCATCAGCACGTTTCTGATTCAGGACGAGAACGGCCAGCCGCTCAGCCAGGGGGCGCTGCGCTCACGCTTCGACAAGGCCCGCGAGCTGGCGAAGGTGGATTTTCAGTTCCGGGACATCCGCGCGAAGGCTGCGACCGATACGGGCGACCTTGCCCACTCACAGAAGCTGCTGGCGCACAAGAACAGGGGAATGACAGAGCACTACGTAAAGGCTCGCATTGGCGACCGCGTGCGCCCCTTGCGTTAGTTCTGAGGAGCACTCTTCAAAAGAGGCTTGCCAACTGCGGCAAGTTTTGCATTCAGAGCTGCCCTACGTACTGCATCCCTTGCAGGTTGCACGTAGTAAAAATCAAACAGCCCCTCGAGCACGTCGAGATTCCATTCGCCCTCGCGTTCCTCTACTTCCACTATCTCGCCAGTGTTCGTGTTTTTGACAGGGTGAGCCGCGAAGTTTCCGATAATTCGGACAGCATCTAAGCTCTCGGCGAGCCAACTTGGAAGAGCCCCGCTTTTCAAAACCGCCTCGATAGCGTTGACAAGGTCGCGTTGCTCGAAACCTTGGACCCGCAAGAGCGCTTGCAAACACCGTCGACTAAGAGCCGCTGAGGCTTTGGGGCTGTCCGCCAACACCAAGCCCGCCTCGTTGTAGTCCTTAGCCAATTCGTCTGGAACCTCTGGCGCAGCCAATGGACGGACCGAATGTCTTGGGAAAACCATCCCATAGTCGATCTTCTCCGGGCCGTCTTGAAGGAGCTTCAGGATCGGGGTATCGCACGCAGGACAGGCCATGAAAGCGACCTGGAGACTGTAGTTTGTGCGGTCTCTCTTCGTTAGCGTTCCAAGGCCGTACGCGACAAAGGCTTCATGAATCTCCACCGTACAGCTCGGACATTTCACTCAACACCCCCTCCGCCTCGGAATTGTAGAAAAGGCGATTCGAATGTAGAAACGCCCCAGGGCCTTTTCGGGCCAAGAGGCGCATAAATACTGGTAGGGCGTGTTGGACTTGAACCAACGACCAAAGGATTATGAGTCCTCTGCTCTGACCAACTGAGCTAACGCCCCGAACGATGGATGCTCCTGCGCTTTACAACGGGGCAAGCGTCGTATTGTAGGGCGTTTACTTGCGGTAGCTCAGCGCGTTCGTGACGAGCTTGGAGGTGATGTCCACGATCTGGATCATGCGGTCGTACGGCATGCGCGTAGGGCCGATCACGCCCAGGGTTCCAACGACCTTGCCATCCACCTCGTAGGGCGCACTGACAACCGAAAGCTCTTCGAACGGTACCACCTGGCTCTCGCCGCCAATGTAGATGCGCACACCCTCTGCCTGACTGGAAATGTCGAGAAGTCTGAGAATCTGGGTCTTCTGCTCAAACAGGTCGAACGCACGCCTGAGGTTGCCCATGTCGTTGGAGAAATCGCTCACGGCCAGCAGATTGCGCTCGCCGGAGATGACCACTTCGTCCTGCGCTTCACTCAGGGCCTCGGTGCCCACATTGACAGCCGCCTGCATGAGCGAGGCGATCTCTCCGCGCAGCACGTCCACCTCGCATTTCAGGCGCTCCCGCACCTGCTCCATGGCCAAGCCGGCGTAGTTGGCGTTCAGAAAATTGGAGGCTTCAACGAGCTGCGACTGGGAGTAGTCGGCGTCGGTGAAGATGACGCGATTCTGCACATCGCCTTCAGGAGACACGATGATGACCAGAAACCGTCGCTCAGACAGCCTCAGGAACTCTATGTGCCGAAACACTGAAGTTCTCCGAGGCGCCATCACAACGCCCACAAACTGGGAAAGGTTGGACAGCAGCTGCGCCGCGTTGGCAATCACTTTCTGGGGTTGCTCGGGCATCAGCTGCGCGTGCGTGAGCGGGTCCCGTTGCACTGTCAGCATCGTGTCGACGAACAGGCGATAGCCGCGGGCGGTGGGGATACGTCCGGCAGACGTGTGCGGACTGACGATGAGCCCCAGCTCTTCAAGGTCCGCCATCACGTTTCGAATCGTCGCAGGCGACAGGTCCAGTCCCGATGCGCGAGACAAGGTTCTGGAGCCCACCGGTTGCCCGTCAGCGATGTAGCGCTCGACCAGGGCTTTGAGCAACAACTTGGCGCGGTCATCGAGCATGGAATGATTTTAATGATGTAATTTCGTGATGATGTCCAATTTCCGCCACGTCGCGCTCATCGGTAAATACCAGACTTCGTCGGTAGGCGCTTCGGGTGACACCTCAAGGCATGCCCTGGACGAGATCGCCCACTTTCTTGAGCGCCAAGGTTGCGACGTTGCGCTGGAAGCCGAAACCGCCAGCAATACCGGCCTTTCGCAATACCCTGCGTTCAGCGTCGAAGACATTGGCACGCGGTGCGACCTGGGCCTTGTGGTGGGGGGTGACGGGACCATGCTGGGCATCGGGAGACGCTTGGCCAGATTCGGCACCCCCCTGATTGGCATCAACCAGGGAAGGCTCGGGTTCATCACCGACATCCCTCTGGACACATATCAAAGCACCCTGCCACCGATGCTCCGAGGCGAATATGAGGAGGATGTGCGTCCGCTGATGCACGCGACTGTGGTGCGCGACGAGCGGGTCGTGTTCGAGGCACTTGCGATGAATGACGTGGTTGTGAACCGGGGAGCGACCTCCGGAATGGTGGAGTTGCGCGTGGAGGTGGGTGGACGCCTGGTCGCAAACCAGCGCGCCGATGGCCTCATCATTGCGTCCCCCACGGGTTCCACAGCCTATTCGCTGTCCGCGGGCGGTCCCATGCTGCACCCGTCCATCCCGGGATGGGTGCTTGTCCCGATTGCGCCGCACACCTTGTCCAACCGCCCCATCGTGCTTTCGGACGCTACGGAGGTAGCGGTTGAAGTGGTGAGTGGCCGCGACGTCAGCGCGAATTTTGACATGCAGTCTCTGGCCTCCCTGCTTCACGGCGATCGCATTCTTGTCAAACGATCAGAGCACTCGGTGCGCTTTCTTCATCCACTGGGCTGGAATTACTTCGCAACCTTGCGCAAGAAGTTGCGATGGAACGAGGGGGGGTCCTGATGGCACTCAGACGGATCTCGCTGCGCGACTTCGTCATAGTCCAGGAGATGGAGCTCGAACTCCACACCGGCTTCACTGCACTGACGGGCGAAACAGGCGCAGGCAAATCCATCCTGGTGGATGCGCTCCAACTGGCGCTGGGAGCGCGAGCGGATGCTGGCTTGGTGCGTGAAGGCGCAAGCCGGGCCGATGTCTGCGCCGAGTTCGACTGCCCGCCCCACGCGCGAGCCTGGCTGGAGGAGGCGGGCTTTGATGCCGACGATCAGTTGCTGCTGCGCCGCGCTGTGGACCTCCAAGGCAAGAGCCGAGCATGGATCAATGGCATATCCGCCACGGCCACTCAGCTTCGAGCGTTGGGCGACATGCTGCTCGACATCCACGGCCAGCACGCGTGGCAAAGCCTGGCGCGCGCCGAATCTGTGCGAAGCCTGCTTGACGCATTTGCTGGAACCAGTGCATCCGAGACGTCGGCCTGTTGGGCGCAATGGCGGTCTGCACAGCGGGACCTTCAGCAAGCGCTCCAGGCACAGGCCACTCAGCAGCAAGAGCGCGAGCGCCTGCAATGGCAGATCGCCGAAGTGGACAAACTGGGGCCAGCAGAAGGAGAGTGGGCGGAGCTGGAAACCCAACATAAAAGGCTGTCGCACGCGCAAGCCTTGTTGGATGCCGCAGGCGCTGCATTGCACGCGCTGGATGGCGACGAGAGCGGTGTCCTGTCGGGACTGACGCATGCCCATGGCCGACTCCAGGGCGAGGAGCACATCGAGCCTGATTTCGCGCCGCTGACCGACATACTTTCTTCCTGCCTCGCCCAGGCCGGCGACGTCGTACATTCTCTGCAGTCGTATCTCAGGCATGCGGACGTGGACCCGGGGCGCCTCGGAGAGTTGGACGCGCGCCTGGCGCTTTGGATGAGTCTGGCGCGCAGGTACAAGCGCTCGCCGGAAGATTTACCCCAGGCGCTCCAAGGATGGAAGACGGAACTGCGCCAATTGGACGAATCCGCCGACCTCCATGCGTTGAGAGCCGCAGAGGCCACGGCGTCGACGGCCTTCCACGCAGCCGCTCGAGCCTTGTCGACGGCCCGCGCAAGCGCGGCGCCCAGGCTTTCCAGTGCCATCACACAGGCCATGCAGGGGCTGGGCATGGAAGGTGGCCGTTTTGAAGTCTCCGTGCAAAAGGCCGCGGAGCCGGGCCCGGGCGGAATGGATGACGTTGCGTTCCTGGTGGCCGGCCACCCAGGCATGACGCCAAAACCAGTCGCGAAGGTGGCTTCTGGTGGCGAGTTGTCCCGAATATCCCTGGCCATTTCCGTCACGACCAGCAAGCTCGGCCTGGCTCCCACGCTGGTCTTTGACGAAGTCGATTCCGGCGTGGGCGGTGCCGTGGCGGAGACCGTGGGCCGCCTGATGCAACAACTGGGAATCGACCGGCAGGTGCTCGCAGTCACCCACCTCCCGCAGGTCGCGGCCTGTGCAGACCATCACCTGAAGGTCGCCAAGAACAAAAGCGAACGCGGAACCACGAGCGCAGTGAGCCCGGTGATCGGAGAAGACAGGGTGGCGGAAGTGGCGCGCATGCTCGGGGGAGAACGTTCCACTGAAACCACGCGTGCGCATGCAAGGGAGATGCTGGGTGTGGTCGGCCCCGCTTTGGAAAAGCAAAACTGATGGCGCTCGAAATTGTCCTTATCACCGGCATGTCGGGCTCAGGGAAGTCCGTTGCACTGCACGCATTGGAGGACGCCGGGTACTACTGTGTTGACAACCTTCCGCCAGAGCTGCTTCCCGCCTTTGTAGCCCTCGAACACCGCCATCACGGCAACCGTGTTGCCATCGCCATGGATGTGCGCAGCGCTACCTCGTTGCACCAGGTCCCCCTGGAGCTGAATCGGCTTCGGAGCGCTGGCGTATCGGTGCAGTCGGTGTTTTTGGACGCCACCATCGACACGCTCGTGCGCCGGTTTTCGGAAACACGTCGACGACACCCTTTGTCACACGATGAGTTGCAACAAGGCCGGCGGGCTTTGGTGCAAATCATCGAGCTGGAACGGGAACTGCTGGCGGAGTTGCGCGAACAGTCGCATGTGATCGACACCAGCAGCATCCGTGCCTCTCAGCTTCAAAGCTATGTGAAGAGCCTGATACCGGCAGACACAGGCCAGTTGACGTTGGTATTTCAATCCTTCGCGTTCAAGCGCGGGGTTCCCGTGGACGCCGATTACGTGTTCGATGTGCGGATGCTTCCCAACCCTCACTACGAGCCGGCATTGAGGGATCTGACGGGGCTGGATGGACCGGTCGCCGACTTCTTGCGCCAGCAGCCCGAGGTCGCCGCCATGCGAACACATATTGCGCAGTTTCTGGCCCACTGGCTGGACCTGCTGGACCGCAATCACCGAAGCTACGTCACGGTCGCCATCGGCTGCACAGGCGGGCAGCACCGGTCTGTGTATCTTGTGGAAAGACTGGCGGAGGATTTCGGCAGCCGATGGACCGCCCTGAGAAGACACAGGGAACTGGACGGCCGATAAGGTTCGCCGGCTGCGAGGGCAGAAGTACGGAAGCGAAACACACAAAATCGGAAACCGCGTGGTGTCGTCGAAGTCCCAGGGTGGATAAGTGTCTGCAATAGCTGGTGATGCGTGAGGCCGATTCTCCGCACGGTATAGCCAATGCTCGTTGCGCCGCCCACGCTCCCGGGTCTCCTCTCGCGCCTACCAAAGCGTAGATTGCGTCGTTTCCAGCAGCTTGCGAATGGGTGCCGCCAGCCCAATCTCGCTCCATTGCTCGGGAGCAACCCACTCTCCCCCTTGCGTCGGCAAGGATCTGAAGTGGCCCGAGACCGCAACAGTATGCAAATGCAGATCACGGTGCGTGAGCACATGCACAAACGGCGGCAATTCCGAAATCTGCAGCGATGGACCAGCATCCAGGCCGTTGACGCAGGCATGGAGCGCTTCCATCTCCTCGAACACAGGAACACAGTGCAAGCCCGCCCAGATGCCGCTGGCGGGGCGACGCTCCAGCCATATCCGCCCCTGGGAATCGCGCAAAACCAGAAGCTGCCACGACTCCGAGCGACGCGATAGTTTTCGCGTCCTGACCGGATACTGCGCCTGTGCGCCTTCGCGGCGGGCTACGCAGTCCTGAGCGAGGGGACATTCGCCGCAACGCGGCGTCCGTGGCGTGCATAGGGTGGCACCCAGATCCATCATGCCTTGCGTGTAACGAGGCATCGCATCCACCAGATCTTCGTGGGGCAGCAGCTCACAGGCGCGGTCCCAAAGCTGCCGTTCATTGGCCGCAGATGCCAGGTCGTGCTTGAATCCCATCCACCGGGTCAATACGCGGCGAACGTTGGCGTCCAGAATGGGAGCACGCTCGGAAAAGCAAAACGCCGCAATGGCTCCCGCCGTAGACTTGCCGATGCCGGGGAGGGTCGCCAGCGCCGCAGCGGAAGGTGGAAATTGCCCACCATGGTCACTGACAACCTGCTGCGCACAACGGTGCAGGTTGCGCGCCCTGCTGTAATACCCCAGGCCGCTCCACATCCCCATCACTTCGTCCTGCGAGGCCTGAGATAACGCGATGACGTCCGGAAACCGGGCGAGAAACCGGCTGTAGTAGTCCAGCACTGTCGCCACCTGCGTCTGCTGCAGCATGATTTCCGACAGCCACACCCGATAAGGATCACGGGTTTGCTGCCAGGGAAGGTGATTTCGCCCATGCCGCTGCTGCCACGCCACGACACGCCCGGAGACCGTGGAGGCTCCCGTCGAAGCGCCGGTCATGCTGGCGCTAGCTGTTCGTCGGCAGGCGTCGTGTGGAGTCCGGGCACCGCAATGAGTTGAGCGGTCAGTTCCTGGAGCTTGTGCTCCAGCTGAGACAGTTCGCCTTCTCCCGCTTCGATCTCTGAAATCCGCTCCACCAACCCGCTGGCGGCCTGCTGGATGCGATCTACGGCTTCGATGCGCCGTGCAAAGCTGCGGCGGCGCTCTCGCAGCTGGGCATCCAGCTGCGCTGTGGCCGACTTGCTCCACAACTCCAGGTCATTGGCAGCTGACTCGTACACCGTGCGTAGGCGCATCGCCAGCGCGCGCACCAGGCGCTCTGCAAATTCGGGCTGTGCAAGCTTGAGCGCGTTGCTCACCCCCAGGTACTGCAGATGACTTTGCTCGATCTGGTTGAGGTCGTGCGTGAAATGCTCGAGCTGAGGCGGCGCTGGCACCTGGAGCGAAAAGCCAAACTCCGCATTGAGCTGCCGGAACGTTCCACCCAACATGGCCTGGATCTCCGTGCCGGATGCCTGGGCCTTGTCCAGCGTGCCGCGCAGTTTGTCGAAGGTTTCGATATAGATCTTCTTGATCCCCAGCTTCAGGCCCTTTTGCTGCAGGGTCTGGGCGAGCGCGGACAGCTCGGCTTTCAGCGCCTTGGCGCCGAGTTGCTGAAACACATCGCGCAGCAACTTCAGGTGCACCGCCCGAACGGCCTGAATCTTGGCGGCGCTCATATCGAACTCGCGCTGCTCCTGCTCAATACGGTGCCGCATCGATTCGATCACGGACGCGTTCTTGCCGCGCAAGCTCCGCAGCTCCGCCATCTGGTCGTCCAGGTCACGCCGGCGGATGTTGATGACACGGGATGTTTCAGCGCGCAGGCTCGCCACGCCTGAAGCCACAGCGGCCCGCAGAATGGACTGCCTGCGTCCCATGATCCCCCGGGCCAAAGAGTCCTCCAGCACCGGCAACCCGCTCGTCTCCAGCAGCACATCGTCTGCCGTGATTTTTGCGACGAGCCCCTTCTGGGCCGACACCGGAACGACCCTCTCCAGCGGCACGCCCAGCATCTCGGCCGACGTGCTGCGCTGGCGCTCCAGCTGCGCCTCCACCTGCTGGGCAGAATTGAGCGTGTCCCACAAAGTGTCGATCTTGTTGAGCACCACCAGCCGCGCGTCCATGCCATCGCTGGAAATCGCGAGATGGTCGCGCCAGATGGAAAGGTCGGAACGCGTCACACCCGTGTCCGCACTCAAGATGAAAACCACTGCGTGCGCTTGCGGAATCAGGTTCACGGTCAGTTCCGGCTCGGCACCGACCGCGTTGAGCCCCGGCGTATCCAGAATGACCAGCCCCTGCTTCAACAACGGGTGCGGAATATTGATGATGGCATGCCGCCACATGGGCACCTCCACCAAACCCTGCGCGTCCGGAACCGGATTTTCATCCGTGAGGTCGTCGTGCCAAAACCCCAGCGCCCGCGCGTTGTCCAGGCTCACCTTTCGGACCTCAGCCACCTTCTCCAGCGCCTTGGCGATCTGGTCAGGATTGCTGACATCCAGCGGGATCTCCTGCCACCGCTCGGGCCGCAGGCGCCACTCTGCGAGGCTCTGCAGCTGCAAGCGCGTATCGATGGGCAACAGGCGCAGGCTCGGGTTGAATTCGGGGTCGTAGCCCAGCTCGGTCGGGCACATGGTGGTCCGCCCCGCACTGGCGGGCATGATGCGCCGCCCGTAATCGGCAAAGAATATGGCGTTGATCAGTTCGGATTTGCCGCGAGAGAACTCTGCAACAAACGCCACCATCACCTTGTCACTGCGTACCTGCTCCTCCAGGCGCTGAAGCCGCTCCTGCACGGCGGCGTCCATGAGTTCGTGCGACGACATCCACTCGGCCAGACGCTTGAGCTGTTGGGCGAACTCGCGCCGCCAGGCGCCATGCTGGTCGAACTGTTCGTTGAATGAAGGTCCCAACTTTGCTCCCGGATATCTAAGACTGGCCTACGAGGCATGCATACACAAAATATAGCATCGACCGCCCGCAGGCGGCCACGTCCACGCCGTCCGTCGGCCAAAGCACCTCATGCTCGCTGGCACTGCGGGCAGAAGTAAGTGCTTCGCTGCCCTTGTCTCAAAAGGCGTATGGGCGTGCCGCAAACGTAGCAGGGCAATCCCCCCCGCCCGTACACCCGGGTCTGCGTCTGAAAATGCCCCGCAGCCCCGTCAGCACTGGAAAAGTCCCGCAGTGTCGTCCCGCCCAGCTCCACCGCCTGTGCGAGCACGCCCTGAATGGCCTCGTACAGTTTGCGCACCCTTACGGGCCCGATGCGCGACGCTGGCGCCGTAGGCCGTATGCCCGCCAGGAACAACACCTCGGATGCGTAAATGTTGCCGACCCCCACGACCAGCCGACCAGCCAGCAGGAGTTGCTTGACCGGCATGCGGCTGCGCTTCATCCCGGCAGCGAAATCAGCCAGCACGAACGCCTCCGACAAAGGCTCCATGCCAAGACCCCCCAGGAGCTTGACCGCGACCGGATCATGTTCGCTGTGCGCATGGACGACGGCACCAAACCTGCGTGGATCATGCAGTCGCAACGTGCCCCGGCTGGTGACGAGTTCAAAGTGGTCGTGTGCACCTGAGGGCGCGAGGTCGGTGGCGAAACGCAAACTCCCCGACATTCCAAGGTGCAGCAGCAAAAGGCCAGGCGTCAGGTCAATCAGCAGGTATTTGCCCCGTCGCCGAATGCCGAGCACCTTGCGGCCCACGAGATCTTCAGGATCGCAACCCAGTGGCCAACGCAAGGGTTTGCCCATCAGGACGGACTGCACCTGCGCGCCCTGGATGGCCTGCGCAAAGCTGCGCCGCGTCACTTCCACTTCGGGCAACTCAGGCATGGAAAGGGGCGGGCTGCAGGTTGGCGGGCATGGATTATTATGGCCCGATGGTGCTAAACCTCCGCTTTCGAAACGTTGCTCTGAGTGCTGCCATCACGGCATCCGCCCTGACAGTCTGGGCCCAGCCCGGCGCTCAGCAGCCTGCGCCCGGGTCGGCATCGCCCATGGCCTCCAACCCGGCACTCGACGCCGAGCTGTTCTACGAGATTTTTTTGGGCGAGTTGAGCGCGCGCATGGGGGATCCTGGCGCCGGGTATGCGCTGCTTCTGGAAGCGGCGCGCCGGTCTGGCGATGGTCAGCTGTACCAGCGTGCCGCCGACATCGCGCTGCAGTCCCGCTCGGGCGACTATGCCCTTGCAGCGGCTATGGCCTGGAAAGCGGCGCAGCCCGAATCCCGCGAAGCGAACCGCTACGTTCTGCAGATCCTGATTGCGCTGAACAGGATCGGAGAAACCCCCGCGCTGCTGCGCCAGGAACTCGCACAGGCGCCTGCCCGCGCCAAGGCCAGCACGCTCGCAGCGCTACCGCAGCTTTATGGCAGGGCCAGCGACAAGGCGCTCGCCGCCAAAGTCGTGGGCGAAGCGTTGACAGATGAGTTGACACACCCCGCGACCGGGCCCATTGCCTGGGTCTCCCTGGGCCGTCTGCGACTGGCAGCGGGCGACAAGGCAGGCGCGCTTGAAGCGGCACGCAGCGCCCAGCACCTGGACAACGCCAATGAAGGTGCGGCACGCCTTGGGCTTGAATTGATGGAAGACAACGTCCCGCAGGCAGAGCCGCTGGTGATGCAGACACTGGCGGGCCAGCCTGTCCCAGAGCTGCGCATGGCCTATGCCCGCGTACTGCTGGGCCTTCAACGTCTTCCAGACGCCGCCCGCCAGCTGGAGGCCGTGACCCGGAGCAAGCCCGAGATGGCGGAGCCCTGGCTGGTGCTCGCCTCACTGCAATACCAGGACAATCGTCTGCCGGAAGCGGAAAAATCCCTGCAGCGCTACATCGAGATGGCCTCTGCGGGCGGCTCTGACCCATCGCGCGAACGGGGTCTTACCCAGGCCTACTTGCTCTACGCGCAAATCGCTGAAAAGAAGAAAGACTACACAGCGGCTGAAGGCTGGCTGCGGCGGATCGACAATGTGGAAGAGGTCTTCAGTGCCCAGAGCCGCCGCGCTTCACTGCTTGCGCGGCAAGGCAAGCTGGCTGAAGCGCGCGCGCTCTTGCGCGGCCTTCCCGGCACATCTCCCGACGACAGGAGAATGAAGCTCGCAGCCGAAGTGCAGTTGCTGCGCGACTTGAAGATGTATCGGCAAGCGTATGAAGTTCAGGTGGAACTGGTGGCGCTCGCCCCCGAGGATGCCGATCTGGTCTATGACCAGGCCATGCTGGCGGAAAAGGCGGGACAGCTCGACACCATGGAGCAATTGCTCAGGCAGCTCATCGCTCGGCAGCCGCAGCACCACCACGCATACAACGCGCTGGGATACTCCTTTGCGGAGCGCGGGGTGAAGCTGGATGAAGCCAAACAGCTGATCCTGAAGGCACTGGAACTGGCTCCAGGCGACCCCTTCATCACGGACAGCCTCGGGTGGGTGGAGTTTCGGCTGGGCAATGCCGCCGAGGCTCGGCGGCACCTGGAAGCGGCCTACCGCACGCGGCCGGATGTGGAAATCGGCGCGCATCTGGGCGAAGTGCTCTGGAGCCTGGGCGACCGCGATGCCGCGCGCAAGATCTGGCGCGAGGCCCAGCGCGTGAACCCAGACAATGAAACGCTCAAGGAAACGTTGGCGCGGCTAGGGGTCGCTCTTTGATGCAGTGTCCGCAAGCCTCGTTGATCGTACGAACATCCGGGTCCATCGCGGGTGCGTGCACGGCGTTCTGGCGCACAGCTCTCATGCTGGCGCTCTGCGGCCTGCTCGGCTGCGCCCAGCCTTTGCAACGTAGCAACGCGAATGACAATTTCTGGAGTGGCCGGCTCGCCCTTCAGGTGGAAGGCCACGCAGCGCAATCTTTTTCGGCATCGTTCGAGCTGCGCGGCAACCCGCAAAATGGCGCGCTGGTGCTGATCAGCCCGCTGGGCAACCGGCTGGCCCAACTGGAATGGAGCGACGGCCATGCGCAGCTCATGACCAGCGGCCAGGACGTTCGCTCCTCCAACTCCCTTGACAGTCTGATTCAGGACGTCACCGGCACCCGCCTGCCCGTGCCCGCACTGTTCCAGTGGCTGCGTGGTGTGGACGCTCAGGAGCCCGGATGGCAGGCCGATCTGTCCGCGCTGGAGAGTGGCCGCCTTCTGGCGCGCCGCGTGGAGCCCGCACCGCAAGCCACGCTGCGCATTGCCCTGACGCCTTGATCCGACTCCGCCCTCCCGGAGTCAGAGCGCGTATCGACCTCGCTGCCCATTTTCATCATGCATGCCCTGTATGACGTGCCGGCTCCGGCCAAGCTCAATCTGTTTCTCCACATCACGGGGCGGCGCGCAGACGGCTACCACTTGCTGCAGTCGGCCTTCATGCTGATCGACTGGTGCGACACATTACATTTCGAACGGTGCGAGAGCCCCGGCGTCACGCGCGAGGATCTGGGCGCAGCGCTGCCTGAAGATGACCTGACGCTGCGCGCTGCGCGCGCATTGCAAAGCGCCACCGGCTGCACGCAGGGTGCGCACATCGGCGTGCTGAAGACAGTGCCCGCGCAAGCCGGCATGGGCGGCGGCTCTTCGGATGCTGCAAGCACCCTGCTTGCACTGAATCGCTTGTGGGGACTGCACCTCCCGCGCCATGCACTCGAAACCATCGGCCTGCGCCTCGGAGCAGACGTGCCCTTTTTTTTAAGGGGCCGCAATGCCTGGGTGGAGGGAATTGGTGAGACAATCACGCCGCTCGAGAATGCTCAGCAACTACCGCAAGCGCGCTTCGCCGTTGTGAAGCCCGCAGCCGGCCTGGAGACAAAAGCAATTTTTTCATCTCCAAGTCTGAAACGCGATTCAGATAGTGCTACAATCTTAGGCTTTGCTGCAGCACACTTTGACTTTGGTCGAAATGACTTGCAGCCCGTTGCCCAGGCACTATGCCCCGACGTGACTGACGCCATCGATTGGCTCAAGGATCGCGGGTTGCAAGGCCGGATGACAGGCTCTGGAAGTGCGGTGTTTGCGCATATGTCACATGCGATTGACTTGAGCGGAGCCCCGCAGGGCTGGCAAGTCAGGGAGTGTGAAAATCTGATGATCCATCCTCTGGCAGGGTGGGCAACAGACGAGAATTGAGGTTTGCTGCCTTCGGCAGTAGACCTGTGTAGGGGAGTCGCCAAGCTGGTTAAGGCACCGGATTTTGATTCCGGCATGCGAAGGTTCGAATCCTTCTTCCCCTGCCAAATTTCCTTTCGCGTACGGGCATTTTTTTCAGACCGCTGGGACGCTCATGCAAGCCTACCACCCCGACTTCATGGTTTTCACCGGCAATGCCAACCCTGGCATGGCAGCTGAAATTGCCCAACACCTCGGCACCAACCTCGGCTCCGCCGATGTCGGCCGCTTCTCGGACGGTGAAGTCACCGTCGAGATCAAGCAAAACGTCCGTGCCCGCGATGTGTTCGTGGTGCAGTCCACCTGCGCGCCCACGAACGAAAACCTCATGGAACTGCTGATCATGGTCGATGCGCTCAAGCGTGCGTCGGCCGAGCGCATCAGTGCCGTGATCCCCTATTTCGGCTATGCCCGCCAGGACCGCCGCCCGCGCTCCACCCGCGTGCCCATCACCGCCAAGGTGGTGGCCAACATGCTGCAGGCCGTGGGCGTGGCCCGCGTGCTGACCATGGACCTGCATGCCGACCAGATCCAGGGTTTCTTCGATATTCCGGTGGACAACATCTATGCATCCCCGGTGCTGCTGGGCGACCTGCGCCAGAAGAATTACGAAGACCTGATCGTGGTGTCGCCCGACGTGGGTGGCGTGGTGCGCGCACGGGCCCTGGCCAAGCAGCTCAATTGCGATCTGGCCATCATCGACAAGCGCCGCCCCAAGGCCAACGTGTCGGAAGTGATGCACGTGATCGGTGAAATCGAAGGCCGCAACTGCGTGATCATGGACGACATGATCGACACCGCCGGCACGCTGGTGAAGGCTGCCGAAGTGCTGAAGGAGCGCGGCGCCAAGAGCGTGTACGCCTATTGCACCCACCCCATTTTTTCGGGTCCCGCCATTGAACGCATCGCACAGGGCACGGCCCTCGATGAAGTGGTCGTGACCAATACCATTCCCCTGAGCGACAACGCCAAGGGATGCACCAAGATTCGCCAGCTCTCCGTGGCCCCGCTGATCGCCGAGACGATCCAGCGCATTGCCAAGGGTGAGTCGGTGATGAGCCTGTTCTCGGAATAACCCCACACGGTGTGGCGACGCGCCCTGCAGGCGCAGCGTCAACGCCCGGGTTTTGCATGCGGCCTCCTTCGGGAGGCTTGTGTGTTCGAGAACACCAAGCAGGCCTGCCGCCACTCCGGCCCAGCAGGTCTTTTTACAACAGGGCAGCACTGGTCGCGGTCTGCCCTTTTCTGGAGCCAACTATGAACTTCGTCGCTTTTGAGCGCGCCAAGCAGGGTACGGGTGCGAGCCGCCGTCTGCGCAACTCGGGCAAGGCCCCTGGCATCGTCTACGGTGGTGCCGCCGAACCCCAACTGATCGAGATCGACCACAACGCACTGTGGCACGCCCTCAAGAAGGAAGCTTTCCACTCCAGCGTGCTGGACATGGAAGTGGCCGGCAAGACCAGCAAGGTCGTGCTGCGTGACGTGCAATACCACCCGTTCAAGCAACAGGTGCTGCACATCGACTTCCAGCGCGTGGACAACAAGACCAAGCTGCACCTGAAGGTGCCACTGCACTACAGCGGCGCTGAAGAGTCCAACGCCGTGAAGGTGGACAAGTGCATGGTCAACCCCGTCGTGAACGAACTGGACGTGACCTGCATGCCTTCGGATCTGCCCGAATTCATCGCTGTGGACCTGTCCAAGCTCGAAAAGGGCGGCTCCCTGCATCTGAAGGACATCAAGCTGCCCCGCGGCGTGGCAGCCAAGATCCGTGGCGGCCAGAACAACAACCCCGCGCTGGTGTCTGTTGTGCCTCCCGCTGTGATCGTGGAAACCCCTGCCGAAGCCGCACCCGCTGCTGACGCCAAGGGCAAGAAGGGCAAGAAGTAATCTTCTGCCTTGGGCTGGTCTTGGGCTGATGTTCAGCCCATCGCCCATCACGATAGACGGGGCAATCACCTGCCCCACCAGCCCCCCCGTCTCGGCGGGTACGGCTGTACGACGACGGCCCACCTCGGTGGGCCGTTTGTTTTTTTCACGCACCGATAATCCCGCAGATGATCAAGCTGTTTGTAGGCCTGGGGAATCCCGGCCCCGACTACGAAGCCACGCGCCACAACGCCGGGTTCTGGTGGATCGATGCGCTGGCGCGGGAACTCAAGGCCACGCTCGTGCCCGAGCGCAGCTACCACGGGCTGGTGGCGCGCACCACGGTGCATGGCCAGAGCGTGTGGCTGCTGGAGCCGCAAACGTTCATGAACCTGTCGGGCAAGTCCGTCGCCTCGCTTGCGCGGTTCTTCAAGATTCAGCCCGACGAGATCCTGGTGGTGCACGATGAGCTGGACATCCCCCCCGGGCAGGTGAAGCTCAAGCGCGGCGGCAGCCACGCGGGGCACAACGGCCTGCGCGACATCCACGGCCAGCTGGGCTCGCCGGATTACTGGCGGCTGCGCATCGGCATCGGCCACCCGGGCGTGAAGAGCGAAGTGGCGAACTGGGTGCTGAAAAAGCCGTCACCCGATCAGCGCACGCTGATCGAAGACAGCATCACGCACTCGCTCAAGGCCTGCCCGGCTCTGCTGGCGGGCGAGATGGACAAGGCCACCTTGCTGATCCACACCACCAAGCCGCCCCGCCCCAAACCAGCGCGGCCCGTGGAAGACTGAGAGAGCGACCAGCTAAAACTGGAAGCCGGAGAGTGGAAACCGGTGAGCTATTGTTTTTATAGCTGTTAGCGCTTACTGGATAAGCGCTAAAGCCCAAAAACATCTGAAATCTACCCTGCCGCAGGCACCTGCAGGCGCTGAAACTTCTGCCACAGCGTCTCGCGCGTTTCCACATGCTGCGGGTTCACGGGGATGCAGGCCACAGGGCAGACCTGCACGCACTGGGGCTCGTCGAAGTGGCCCACGCACTCGGTGCATTTGTTCGGGTCGATCTCGTAGATTTCCTGCCCGAGGTAGATGGCCTGGTTGGGGCACTCGGGCTCGCACACATCGCAGTTGATGCACTCGTCCGTGATCATCAGCGCCATACGGCCTCCTGGGGGTGCATGCCCGAAGCAATGATGACGGAGGGGTGCTCGGCGCGGTTCATGCTCCGTATTATCCCGCGACGGTGGCCTGTGCCTTGCGTGCCACACTGCAACCCACCACCGCTGGCGGGGATGTTTTTGCCGTTATGCTGTGTATACACATTAATTGTGACGCCAGAGCGTCTCGCCCCCTTCCCCACGCACCCCCACGCCACCCATGGGCCTGTTCTTTCTCAAGCGGTTTGTCACCCTTCTGGCCACGCTGATCGGCGCTTCCATCGTCGTGTTCCTGGTGCTGGAAATCCTTCCGGGCAATGCCGCGCAGATGCTCATGGGGCCCGACGCCTCGCCCGACGCGGTGGCTGCGCTCGCCAGCAAGCTGGGGCTGGACCAGCCGGCCAGCCTGCGCTACTGGCAGTGGGTGAGCGGCCTGGTGGTGGGCAACATGGGCGACAGCTACGCCTACAGCTCGCCGGTGCTCGATCTGGTGCTGGAGCGCCTGGCCCTTACGGTGCCGCTGGCCTTGATGGCCATGGTCATCACCACGGTGCTGGCGCTGGCCGCCGGTGTCTACGCCGCCGCCCGGCACAACAAGCTGGGTGATGTGGGCGTGATGGGCCTGGCGCAGATCGGCATTGCCATTCCCAACTTCTGGTTCGCCATCCTGCTGATCCTGCTCTTTTCGGTGAAGCTGCAGTGGTTCTCGGCCGGCGGCTTTCCGGGATGGACGGAAGACGCCGGCGGCAGCCCGCTGGAAGCCCTCAAGGCCCTGCTGCTGCCCGCGATTGCGCTGGCCGTGGTGCAGGCCGCCATCCTGGCGCGGATCACGCGCTCGGCGGTGCTCGAAGTGCTGCGTGAAGATTTTGTGCGCACCGCGCGCGCCAAGGGACTTTCGCAGCGCGCAGCACTGTGGGGCCATGTGCTGCGCAACGCCATGATCCCGGTGGTCACGGTGATGGGGCTGCAGTTTGCCTCGCTGCTGGCGGGCACCATCGTGGTGGAAAACGTGTTCTACCTGCCCGGCCTGGGCCGGCTCATCTTCCAGTCCATCTCCAACCGCGACCTGATCGTGGTGCGCAACTGCGTGATGCTGCTGGCCGCCATGGTCATCATCGTGAACTTCGTGGTCGACGTGCTGTATGCCGTGATCGACCCGCGCGTGAAGGCTTCCGACATCTGATCCCCATGAGCGCCGCACTTTCTCCCTCCTCTCCCACCGCAGCCGCCGCCCCGGGCTGGACGCACCGCGCGCTGCGCCACCGCAGCTTCGTCGTCGGTGCGGTGCTCTCGCTGCTGCTGGTGCTGGCCGCCGCGCTGTCGCTGGTCTGGACGCCCTGGTCGCCCTACGAAATGGACATGGCCAACAAGCTGGCCGGGCCATCCGCCAAGCACTGGCTGGGCACCGATGCCTTCGGGCGCGATGTCGCCTCGCTGCTGATGGTGGGCGCGCGCAATTCCATCCTGGTCGGCGTGATCGCGGTGGGCATCGGCCTGTCCATTGGCACGGCGCTGGGCCTGCTGGCTGCGGCCAAGCGCGGCTGGGTCGAAGAAATCATCATGCGGCTGGCCGACTTCACCTTTGCCTTCCCGGCGCTGCTGCTGGCCATCATGATGACGGCGGTGTTTGGCGCGGGCATCGTCAACTCCATCATCGCCATCGGCATCTTCTACATCCCCACGTTTGCGCGGGTCACGCGCGCCTCGGCCAACGCCGTGTGGGCGCGCGAATACATCCTGGCCGCGCGTGCCTGCGGCAAGGGCAGCTGGCGCATCACGCTGGAGCATGTGCTGCCCAATATCCTGTCGGTGCTGATCGTGCAGACCACCATCCAGTTCGCGCTGGCCATCCTGGCCGAGGCGGCGCTGTCGTACCTGGGCCTGGGCACGCAGCCACCCCAGCCCTCGTGGGGCCGCATGCTCAGCGAGGCGCAAACCTTGATGTTCCAGGCGCCGCTGCTGGCCGTGTGGCCCGGCGTGGCCATTGCGCTGGCCGTGCTGGGCCTGAACCTGCTGGGGGACGGGCTGCGCGACCTGCTGGACCCACGTTTGTCCCGAAAACGCTGATGCCACGCGAAGAACAAGAAAAGCCCGCGACGAGCCCCACCATGCCCCTGCTAGAAGTCTCCAATCTCCGCATCCGGCTGCAGACGCACCGAGGCCCGGCCGACGCGGTTCGGGGCGTGAACTTTTCCCTGGAACGCGGCGAAACCCTGGGCCTGATCGGCGAATCGGGCTGCGGCAAGTCCATCACCGCCATGTCCCTCATGGGTTTGCTGCCCGACAGCGCGCAGGTCACCGGCAGCATCCGCTTTGACGGCGAAGAACTGGTGGGCCGCACCGATGCGCAGATGTGCAGGATGCGCGGCAACCGCATCGGCATGGTGTTCCAGGAGCCGATGACGGCGCTGAACCCCGTGCACACCATCGGCCGCCAGGTGGCCGAGCCGCTGCGCCTGCACCGGGGCATGGATGCGGGCAGCGCGCGTAAGGAGGCGATTGCGCTGCTGGACCGCGTGGGCATTCCCAACGCGGCGCAGCGCATCGACGCCTATCCGCACCAGTTCTCGGGCGGCCAGCGCCAGCGCATCACCATTGCCATGGCGCTGGCCTGCGGGCCCGACCTGCTGATTGCCGACGAGCCCACCACGGCGCTCGACGTGACCATCCAGCAGCAGATCCTGGACCTCATCAGCGACCTGGTGGCCGAGCGCAACATGGCCATGATCCTGATCTCGCACGACCTGGGCGTGATCTCGCAGAACGTGGACCGCATGATGGTGATGTACGGCGGCACCGTGGTGGAGAGCGGCTCCACCGCGTCCGTCTTCTCGGCCATGGCCCACCCCTACACACGGGGCCTGTTTGCCGCGCGCCCGCACCTGGGCGCCGTGCACGCACCCGGGCAGCGCCCGCGCCTGTCCACCATCCCCGGCACGGTGCCCGAGCTGGTGGACCTGCCCAAAGGCTGCCCGTTTGCGGGCCGCTGCAGCTACACCATCGACGCCTGCCACCACGACGCGCCACCCGTGACCCGCGTGGCGCACGACGCCGATGGTGACCACACCGTGCGCTGCCTGCGCCCGGAGGCGATTGCGCACGCTCAGGGCGCGGAGGTGGCCGCATGAACGCCCCGGCCTCTCCCCTGCTGCAGGTGCGCGATCTGGTGCGCGAATACACGCTGCCGCGCGAACACCTGTTCCGCCCACCCGGAACGGTGCAAGCCCTCAACGGCGTGAGCTTCTCCATTGCGGCCGGGCGCAGCCTGGGTGTGGTGGGCGAATCGGGTTCGGGCAAGTCCACCCTGGCCCGGCTGGTGATGGCGCTGGATACGCCCACCGCCGGCACGGTGGAGCTGATGGGCCGCAACCTGCATGCGCTGCCCGCCGAGCAGCTGAGGCAGGCGCGCAGCGACTTTCAGATGGTGTTCCAGGACCCGTACGGATCGCTGGACCCGCGCCAGACGGTAGAACGCATCATCACCGAGCCCCTGCAGGCCCAGGGCCGCACGACCCGGGCCGAGCAGCGCGAGCAGGCCGGCCAGGTGCTCGCGCAGGTGGGCCTGCGCCCCACCGATCTGGGCAAGTACCCCCATGAGTTTTCCGGCGGCCAGCGCCAGCGCATCGCCATTGCGCGCGCCCTCATCACGCGACCCCGCCTCATCGTGGCGGACGAGCCCGTGAGCGCGCTCGACGTGTCGGTGCAGGCCCAGGTGCTCAACCTGATGCAGGACCTGCAGCAGCAGTTCGGCATCACCTACATGCTCATCAGCCACGACCTCGCGGTGGTCAACCACCTGTGCGACGAAGTGGTGGTGCTGTACCAGGGGCGCATCGTGGAGCGCGGCTCGCCAGGCGAGCTGTTTCGCAACGCGCAGCACCCCTACACGCAGTCGCTGGTGGGCGCGGTGCCCCAGGTCCAGCCGGGCCGTGCGCGGGCACGCCGTGCGGCGGCCGCCGCAGCAAAAATCGCGTAACCGCTGGCAGGTGTGATGGTGTAAAAAGCTTTTCTGCGCCCCGGTAACAAATTGCACCGGGGTTTTTCTGGTCGTTGTTTGTCTGGTTTTTTGTCTGGAGAGTCCGAACATGCTGAACCGCCGTACCGTCCTTGCCACTGGCGCGATTGCCGCCGTGCCCCTGTCCACCCCGCTTGGCGCCCTGGCGCAGGGCCGCAAAGATGCGGTGACGCTGGCGATGACGCTGGAGCCCCCAGGCCTGGACCCCACGGCCGGTGCCGCCTCGGCCATTGCCGAGATCGTGCAGTACAACATCTTCGAGACGCTCACCAAGATCAATGCCGACGGCAGCGTGTCGCCCCTGCTGGCTGAAAGCTGGGAGGTCTCGCCCGACCTCAAGACCTACACCTTCAAGCTGCGCCGTGGCGTGAAGTTCCAGAACGGCGAGCCCTTCAACGCCGCCGCGGTCAAGTTCTCGTACGACCGTGCGGGCGGCGAAAAAAGCACCAACAAGGACAAGCGCACCTTCGCGGGCCTGACCACCCAGGTGGTGGACGACTACACCGTGGTGCTGCTCAACAAGGAGATCGACCCCGACCTGCTGTTCGTGCTGGGCCAGGCCACCTCCATCATCGTGGAGCCCAAGAGCGCCGACACCAACGCGAACAAGCCCGTGGGCACCGGCCCCTACCAGTTGCAGGCGTGGAACAAGGGCTCGTCCGTGGTGCTCACGGCCTGGGCCGATTACCGCGACGCCAAGGCCATCAAGATCAAGCGCGCCACCTTCCGCTTCATCTCCGACCCGGCCGCCCAGGTGGCCGCCCTGCTGGCGGGCGACGTGGACGCCTTCCCGCGCGTCACGCCGCGCAGCGTGGCGCAGTTCAAGGGCAATGCCAGGTACCAGGTCATCGTGGCTGGCTCGCGTGCCAAGACCATTTTGGCCATCAACAACGCCAAGAAGCCGCTGGACGACGTGCGCGTGCGCCGCGCCATCGCTGCCGCCGTGGACCGCAAGGCCGTGATCGAGGGCGCGGGCGACGGCTACGGCGCGCCCATCGGCAGCCACTATGTGCCCAGCGCCTTTGGCTATGTGGACACCACGGGCGTGAACCCCTACGACCCCGAAAAGGCCAAGCGCCTGCTGGCCGAGGCCGGCATCAAGACCCCGCTGGAGCTGACCCTGACCCTGCCGCCACCGCCCTACGCGCGCCAAGGCGGCGAGGTGATTGCCGCCCAGCTGGCCAAGGTCGGCATCATCGCCAAGATCCAGAACGTGGAATGGGCGCAGTGGCTGAGCGGCACCTACGGCAACAAGAACTACGACCTGACCATCATCAGCCACGTGGAGCCTTTCGATCTGGGCAACTTCGCCAAGCCCGACTACTACTGGGGCTACCAGTCGGCCAAGTTCAACGACCTGTTCAACCAGATCAAGAACGCCGCCCGCCCCGCCGACCGCACGCGCCTGCTGGGCGACGCGCAGCGCCTGCTGGCCGAGGACTCGGTGCACGCGTTTCTGTATTCCAACCAGTGGATCACGGTGGCCAACAAGAACCTCAAGGGCCTGTGGAAGGACATGCCGGTGTTTGTGAACGACATCTCCGCGCTGTCCTGGGGTTGAGAAATAGGACACCCCCCTGAGCGGCTGCGCCGCTTCCCCCCGCTCTCACATCGCTGCGCGATGTGGGCAGGGGGACGCAGCCCTCGCGGCGGGGCGGCCCTTGCTCGGCTGCCCTGGTATTGGGCCGCGCCAGTTGCATGGGCCGGGGGGCATGCGGCGCATTTGATGACTGAAATGCCTGGAAGCCGATAGCTCCTAAAAATATAGCTGCCAGCGCTTAACCAGTAAGCGCTGGAGGCACTTTTTCCTTATAGAAACTTTCTAGACGCTCCATGACCGCCTTGCACGACCTGCCCGCCCACGAACTCCTGGCTGCCTACCGCCAGCGCACGCTGTCCCCGGTGGAGGTCACGCAGGCCGTGCTGGCGCACATCGAGCGCTGGGAGCCCCACATCCAGGCCACCTATCTGCTGCGGCCCGAGGCGGCGCTGCAGCAGGCGCGCGCGTCCGAGGCGCGCTGGCTGCGGGGCGAACCGCAGGGGCTGCTTGACGGCGTGCCGAGCACTATCAAGGAGAACATCGCCACCGAGGGCGATCCCACGCCGCTGGGCACGGCGGCGGTGGAGCTGGCGCCCGCTGCGGCCGACGCGCCCCCCGCCGCCCGCATGCGCGAATCGGGCGCCGTCATCGTCGCCAAGACCACCATGCCCGACTACGGCATGCTGTCGTCCGGCCTGTCCACCTTCCACCCGCTGTCGCGCAACCCGTGGGACGTGAGCAAAGGGCCCGGCGGCTCCAGCGCGGGCGGCGGCGCGGCGGCGGCGGCGGGCTATGGCCCGCTGCACATCGGCACCGACATCGGGGGCTCGCTGCGCCTGCCCGCCAGCTGGTGCGGCATCTTCAGCCTCAAGCCCAGCCTGGGCCGCATCCCCATCGATCCGCCCTACACCGGCCGCGCCGCCGGCCCCATGACACGTACCGTGGCCGACGCTGCGCTGATGATGCAGGTGCTGAGCCAGCCCGATGCGCGCGACAGCATGAGCCTGCCTGCGCAAGACATCGCCTGGAGCCAGTTCAACAAGGGCGCCGAGCGCCTGCGCGGCCTGCGCATTGGCCTGCTGCTCGACGCCGGCTGCGGCCTGAGCGTGGACCCCGAAGTGAGCGCCGCTGTGCAGCACGCGGCCCGGCTGATGGAAAGCGCGGGCGCCGTCATCGTGCCCATGCAGCCCTTCATGACGCAGGCCATGCTCGACGGCATGGACCACTTCTGGCGCATGCGCTCGCACACCGACCTGCAGGCCCTGCCCGCTGTTCAGCGCGACAAGGTACTGCCCTACATCCGCACCTGGGCCGAGAGCGCTGCCGGGCTGAGCGGCACCGAGGTGTTCCACGCCAGCCAGCAGTTCCACCTCACGCGCGTGGCCGCCGCCCGGGCCTGCAGCGCGTTCGACTACGTGATCTCGCCCGTGGCGCCCAACGTCGCCTTCCAGGCCGAGCTGCCCTCGCCCACCAACGACCCGCTGCGCCCGCTTGAACACATCGGCTTCACCGTGCCGTTCAACATGTCGGAGCAGCCTGCGGCCTCCGTCAACTGCGGCTACACCCGCGCCGGGCTGCCCATCGGCCTGCAGATTGCAGGCGCGCGCTTTGACGACCTGGGCGTGCTGCAGGTGTCGCACGCGTTCGAGCTGATCCGCGACCCCCAGAAGCCCTGGCCGCAGCCGCCCGCGCGCTGACCGTGCCGCGTTGTTGGTAACCTTGGGGGCTTCACCCGCACCGGTTCCGCGCACAGCGCCTCGCGGGCCGCGCCCACCCCCAACGACTTGATTTGCAAGCACATCCCTGCATGGACATCCTCATCCTGGCGATCTTCCTGGCCACCGGCACCTACCTGCTCAATGCCAAGGAGCAGCGCAAGCGCATTGCCCTTCTGGGCAGCCATCTGGCCAACTACCAGATCGAGAAGCTGATGGAAGCGCTGACGGAAGGCTACCTGCGTGCGCTGGGCGAGAGCACGGACGAGCGCCGCGCACAGGTGTGGAGCCTGCTGAGCACCACCGAGTCGCAGCTGGCAGAGCAGTTCGGCCGTTTCGCAAGCGAATTCGCCCGCGTTCCAGAGCCCGACGCCCGCACCAGCCGCCTGGCCATCGCTTTCCCCTTCGTCGAAAAGCTGGCGCCCGCCCTCACCTTCGACATGCGCCGCGCGCTGGCCGTGCACGCGCGCGGCATTGCGCACGTGGTGCAGAACACAGGGCACCTGTCGCCCCGTGACCGGGCCTACATGATGACGGCCGAGCTGTTCCTCATGCAGCACACCTGCCACTGGTACTGCAAGTCCCGCACCATCGCCTCGGCGCGCATGCTCGCGCGGCACCAGACGCCGCATGAGCAGCTCGTGGCCTCGGTGTCCGCCGAGACGCGCAATGCCTATCTGGCGCTGATCCAGGGCCGGTAGCGCCCCGCCAGCGCCCACCGCCTTCGCCAGCACCACCACAAGCACCCTCGCCATGCCTGCGCCGCACACCGACAGCCTCGGCAACGCCGTCGCGCTGCACGACGCCGCCAGCCTGGGCCCCCTGAACGACTTTGTCGGAGGCTTCATCGCCTGCGAAGCCCGGGCCGTGAACGTGCTGCAGGCGGCGGGCGACGCCAGCGCCATCGTGCAGGCCTGCTGCGCGGCGCTGCACATGTTTGCCGAATCTGCCGACGCCCCCCGCAACGCGCGGCCTTTCATCGACCAGGCGCTGGCCAGCGCGCCCCGGGCCAGCGAGCGCGAGCAGCGCTTTGTGGCGGCCGTCGCCGCCTGGGTTCAGGGGGACCTGCCCCGCGCGATAGCGCTGCACGAGGAACAGGCACGCCTGCACCCGCGCGACCTGGCCTCGGTCAAGCTGGGGCAATACCACCTGTTCAACCGGGGCGACTCGCCCGGCATGCTGCGCCTGGCGCTGCAGGCGCTGCCTGCCGCAGGCGACGTGCCCTACCTGCACGGCATGCTGGCCTTTGGCTGGGAGCAGTGCCACCGGCTCGCACAGGCCGAATCTGCCGCGCGCCACGCCATGGCCCTGTGCCGCAAGGAGCCCTGGGCGCACCACGCCCTGGCGCACGTCATGCTCACCCAGGGGCGCATCGACGAGGGCGCCGCATTCATGGCCAGCGTGCAAGACACCTGGACGGGCCTGAACTCTTTCATGGTCACGCACAACTGGTGGCACCAGGCACTGTTCCTGCTGGAGCAGGACCGGCACGACGAGGTGCTGGCGCTGTACGACGCGCAGGTGTGGGGCGTGGTCAAGGAGTATTCACAAGACCAGATCAACGCCGTCTCGCTGCTCGTTCGGCTGGAGCTGGCCGGAGCCCGCGTGGGCGCCGCCCGCTGGGCGGACCTGGCCGACCACCTGGAGCGGCAGCGGCTGGCCGACCATGTGCTGCCGTTTCTCGACCTGCAGTACCTGTATGGCCTGGCGCGAGCGGGCCGCACACAGGCGGCCCGCACGCTGCTGCACAACATCGGCGCACATGCCGCCACCCGCACCGAGCCCCACGAGCGCGCCGTGTGGCAGCAGGTGTGCGTGCCCGCCGCCCACGGGCTGCTGGCGCATGCCGAAGGCGACGGGGCCACGGCGGCGCAGCACCTGGGCACGGCGCTGCCGCGCCTCACCGAGATCGGCGGCAGCCACGCCCAGCGCGACCTGTTCCACCAGATCTGGCTGGACGCGCTGCAGCGCCACGGCCGGTGGGCCACCGTGCAGAACCTGCTGCAACCGCTGGCCAACGCGCAGCCCGAGTCGCGGCGGCTGGCGCGGCAGCTGCGCGCCGTGAACGAGGCCCTGGCACTGCCGCCGGGCGCGTAGTGCTGCGCACCGCGCGCGCGGGGATTCCAGCACTCTTTTTCCCCGGGGGCGCACCGCCGGCTTCTCGGTAGAATGACCCGCAGCGCGCTACAACGGGGCGCACCCTCATCCGATGGATTCCGCCCGTGGCCCTCAGCGACACAGTCCCTCCCCCTCTCACCGCCTTCGCAGACCCGCTGCAGGCCTTGCGCCAGGCCACGGCGGCCACCCATGCGATGCTCGACGCCCGCCTGGCCATTGCACAACCCACGGCGACGCTGATGGACTATGCCGCCCACGCGCGCGGGCTGGCCGCATGGCTGCAGGCCCTGTCGCCGCCCTTGGCGGCGCTGCAGGCCGACATGCCGCACTTCGAATTCATGCCCGCACACCGCCTGGCCCACCTGCAGCAGGATCTGCAGGACATTGCCGCGCCCGCCCCGGCCTGCTGGCCCGCGCCGAGCACCCCCACCCGCCTGCGCGCGGAGGCCGCGCTGCAAAAGGCACGCGGCGCAGGCCAGGCCCGCGCCGCGCGCTGGGGCATGGGCTACGTGGTCGAAGGCTCGCAGCTGGGCGGGCTGGTGCTGCACGCGCGCCTGGCAGGGGCGCTGGCGCCGCACCCGCTGCGCTACCTGCGGGGCAGCGCGGGCGACACGGCGGGCCGCTGGAAATGTTTTGTGGGCCAGCTGCGCGACCACCTGAACCACTCCGCCGCGGTGGCCGCCGCATGCGATGGCGCCCAGGCGGCCTTCGATGGCCTGGTCGATGAATTCACAGGCACCGGGGGGCTGCTGCCATGACCCAGCCCACCGGCGCCGGGCAGCCGCCCACCACGCTCGAGAACTGCGACCGCGAGCCCATCCACATTCCGGGCGCCATCCAGTCGCACGGCGCGCTGCTGGCGCTGGACATGCACGGCACCGTGCAGCACGCCAGCAGCAACCTTGCCGACCTGCTGGGCGACGCGGTGCCGCTTGCGCAAGACGTGCAAACCAGCCCGCTGCTGGCCCGGCATGCAGAACTGCGTGCCCTGGTGCAAGAGGGCCTGGCAGCCCTGGTGGACCATGCCGACGTGCCCATGCCCGCCGAGTGGGCCGCCAACGGACGTGCCTTCGACGTGGTGATGCACCTCTCACACGGCCTGCTGGTGATCGAATTCGAGCTGCGCCATGCGTCCGAGGGCGAGCTTGCGAGCTTTGCCGTGCGTGCCCACCGTGCCATGGAAAAGCTGCGCCGCCCGCGCGCCAACATCAACGAACTGCTGCAGCTGGCCGCGCAAGAGCTGCGCGCGCTCACGGGTTTCGACCGCGTCATGGCCTACCGATTCCGCCACGACCACAGCGGCGAGGTGGTGGGCGAGGCACGCGCGGATTTTCTGGACGCCTACCTGGGCCGCCGCTATCCGGCGAGCGACATTCCTGCCCAGGCACGCGCGCTGTACGTGGCCAATACGCTGCGGCTGATTGCCGACGTGCAGTCGCCCACCGTGCCCCTGCGGCAGAACGGCGCGCAGCCGCCGCTGGACCTGAGCGCCAGCATCCTGCGCAGCGTGTCGCCCATCCACATCGAGTACCTCGGCAACATGGGCGTGGGGGCCTCGATGAGCGTGTCCATCGTCATCAACAACACGCTGTGGGGCCTCATCGCCTGCCACCACATGGCGCCGCGCCAGGTGCCCTACAGCGTGCGCATGGCGTGCGACGTCATCGCGCAGATATTGGGGTCGAGCATTCAGGCGGCGCTGTCGCGCAGCCTGGCCGAGCGGCAGTTGCAGGCGGCAGCGCTGCGCACCCGCGTGCTCGAAAGCGTGCTGCATTCCGACGACGAGTTTGCCGCGCTGTGCACCCACGCCGCCGCGCTGGGCCGCGAGCTGCGCGCTGGCGCCGTGGTGGTGGCCGAGCACGGCAAGCTGTGCGTGGAGGGCGAGCTGCCCGAGGCCGCAGCCCGCGCGCTCATCGAGTGGCTGAATGCCTCGCAGGGCGGCGATGCGGTGTATGCCACCCACTCGCTGCCCGGGGTGGCGCCCCACCTGGCCGATGCACTCATGCCCTGGTGCGGCGTGCTGGCCCTGCCGCTGTATGCCGGCCGCGGCGCCTGGCTGGTGTTCCTGCGCAAGGAGCAGCTCGAGACCATCCACTGGGGCGGCAAGCCCGAAAAAGACATCCGCCCCGGCCCGCTGGGCCCTCGGCTCACGCCGCGCGGATCGTTCGAGCTGTGGAAAGAAACCGTGCACCTGACCGCCGAGCACTGGAGCGCCGACGACGAGGCCATGGCCCGCGAGCTGCTCGACGAGCTGCGCCGCGCCCAGCACACACGCGATGCCGAGCTGCACACCGCCCGCAGCCAGCTCATGGCCATGCTGGGCCACGACCTGCGCGACCCGCTGCATTCCATCAGCATGGCCGCGCGCATGCTCGAAAAGAGTGCGCCGGACGACGGCAGCAACGCCAGCGCGCAGGCCGGCCGGCTGGGGCAGCGCATCCAGTCGTCGAGCGGGCGCATGCAGCGCCTGATCAGCCAGGTGATGGACATGTCGCGCCTGCAAAGCCGCCTGGGGCTCGACCTTGCGCTGCGCGATGTGGACCTGGTGCAACTGCTCAACGACCTGATGGACGAGGCCCGCACCGCGCACCCGCACACGCAGCTGGTCGGCGTGCTGCCCGCCGCGCAGGCCGTGCGCGCTGATCCGGACCGCATGGCCCAGGTCCTCACCAACCTCATCAGCAATGCGCGCCACCATGGCGAGACCGGCCACCCGGTCGAGATCCGGCTGCATGGCAGCGCGCACGAAGTGCGCATCGAAGTGCGCAATGTGTCGGCCCCGATCGCCGCCGACATTGCCGACCAGATGTTTTCGCCCTTCAAGTCCACCTCGCTGGGCAACACGCGCAACCGATCCGGCCTGGGCCTCGGCCTGTACATCGCCAGCGAAATCGTCAAAGGGCACGGCGGCACCATCGGCTACGCTTACGATGCGCCGCACGTGGTGTTCGAGGTGCGGCTGCACAACGGCGCCACCCCGGCCGGCCCCGGTTGACGTCTGCGGCGGCTCCTGACGTGTTTGTCCGAGGTCCTGCATCCACCCGCTGCCACCGCCCCTCGCCCTTCGCCCTGTTGATCTCTCACCTGCCATGCCCCTGCACATCCTCGTCGTCGACGACAACCAAGAAGCCACGGAACTGCTGCAGGAGCTGCTGAGCATGGAGGGCCATGTGGTGCGCACCGCCACCACCGGCAGCGAGGCGTGTGCGCTGCTGCGCGAACAGCCTGCAGAGGTGCTGATGCTGGACCACCATCTGCCCGACACCACGGGCGCCCAGCTGTTGCCGCAGCTGCAGGCCCTGCAGGCCAGCCAAGGCGTGCCCCCGGCCATCGCCGTGGCCGTCACAGGCGCCGTGGTCCACGCCCCGGGCGGCGGTGCGGGCTTCGACCATGTGCTGGTCAAGCCGATTGATTTCGACGCGCTGGACGCGCTCATCGCACGCTGGAGCAACCGCTAGTAACCGCTAGCAACCACTTGGAACAGCTGGCCTCCCCTGCCCCGCCAACCGCTCGACCTGATCTGCCCGCAAGCCCCTCGGCCACCGACCCCATGGAACCGCACCACAGCCCCCTTGTCACCCACGCCGGCCTGCAGCACGCCGTGCTGCTGCGCGCCATGCCCGTGCTGCGGCACGACTTGAGCAGCCCCCTGTCGGTGATGCGCATGGGCACCACCTTGCTCAAGCGCCATCTGCAGCGCGCCGACCTGAACCCGGCCGACGCCGTGGCCCGCGTGGAGCAGCTGGAGCAGCAGCTGACCGAGCTGTCGGCCCACATTCGCCGCCTGCGCCAGTGGGACCCTCAGGTGCGCGAGCGCCATTCACTAAAGGCGATTGCGTTGGAGGCCGCCGCCCTGGCGCGCCCCATGCTCATGGTGCAGGGCATGGAGGTGGCACCGCTGCAGGAAGACGCGCCGGGCTGGCAGGACGACAGCCAGGCCCCCCACACGCTGCTGTATGCCGTGCTGGCCGCCATCTATCACCTGGCCGAGCCGGGCGAGGGCGAGGCGGCCCCCGCCAGCATCGTGGTGGAACCGCTCAGCAGCCACGGCATCCAGATCAGCGCCCAAGGCGCCCGCAGCGTGCCGGACGCGCTGCAGATTGCCGCCCCGTCGCTGGACGGGCTCGCGCTCACCGCCGACGCCGTGGCCCAACTGGCCCGCAGCGCGCAGTTCGCAGCGAGCGTCTCCGGCCGCAGCACGGTGACCCTGACGCCGCTGCAGGGCCGCTGACGCCGCCGACGCCGGGTGGGGACGCGCCGCGCCCTGCGCGGCTCAAAAATGTGACTATTTTTTGCCCTCAGCGCTTATCCATAAAGGGCTTTCAGCTATCTATTCGATAGCATTCATCACCGCCAATTCGCCGCGCAGCCACCCCCTGGGAGACACCCCCACCGCCTGGGTGAAGGCGCGGCTGAAGGCCGCCGGGCTGGCATAGCCCAGGCTGTCGCTCACCGCCTTCACCGATGTGCCGCCGCGCAGCTGGGCCTGCGCAATCGACACGCGCCAGCGCAGCAGATAGTCGCCGGGCGATGTGCCCACCGCCGCCTTGAACTCGGCTGCGAACGCGCTGCGCGACATGCCGGCCTCGCGTGCCAGCGCCTGCAGCGACCAGTCGGCGCCCGGCTGTTCGTGCAGGCCGGTCAGCGCGCGCGCCAGCTTGGGGTGTGCCAGCCCCGCCAGCACCCCGGCCTGCACGCCGCCCTCGTCCGGGTGGTCCAGCAGCCAGCGCAGCATCTGCAGCAGCAGCACCTCCAACAGCCGGTCGGCCAGCAGGCGCTGGCCGCAGCGCACCTGCTCGGTCTCGGCAAACAGCAGCTGCAGCGTCTGCCCGATGCCCTGCACCCGCGCCACGGGCAGCGCCAGCACCGACGGCAGCGCCTGCACCAGCGGATGCCGCGCTCCGCCGTCGAAATCCAGCGTGGCGCACACGAAATCGCTGCCCTCCAGCGGCGCGTTGTGAAAGTCGTGGGCGAGCGGCCGGGGGTAGAACAGCAGCGTGGGCTCGGCCAGCCGCAGCGTGCGTGGTGCGCCGCTGTGGGGCTGGTGCGTGACCCGCATGTCGCCCCGGCGCAGCACATGCAAAAACGCCCGCCCCGGCTGCGCCGCGTAGTGCGTCACGCCGCACAGTGGCCCCGCGTGGAACAAATGGGCACGCACGCGAAACCGCTCCAGCAGGGCCGACAGGCGGTCGACGCCGCTGGTCTGCGCGTGGACGGGCGGCGGGGGGGTGATGTCGAGACGCATTGGACGAACTGCATTGTTTAATGGACTCAATGCATCTCATCATACAAATCCTGCGCACACACTGCAGGCCTCGACACTTTTTTGGACGCCAAGGAGATCTCCGCATGAGCCGCATTTCCCTCATCGACCCCGCCCACACCACGCCCGACCGCCAGGCCCTGCTCGGCCAGATCCACACGGCGCTGGGCACGACGCCCCACATGTTCCGCGCCGTGGCGCATTCGCCCGCCGCGCTGCACAGCATGTGGGCCGCGTTTGCAGCCCTGGGCACCCAAGGCACCCTGGGCGGCCAGCTGGGCGAGCAGATCGCCGTGGCCATCGCCAACCGCAATGCCTGCGAATACTGCCTGGCCGCCCACACGGCCCTGGGCCGCAAGGCAGGCGCCAGCGCCGAAGACATGGCCGCAGCACAACGCGGCCAGTCCAGCGACCCCGCCACCCAGGCCGCCCTGCGCTTTGCACTGCAGGTGGTGGAACAGCGCGGGCACATCGGCGCCGACGAGGTGCAGCGCCTGCGCGACGCCGGCTTCAGCGACGAGGGCGTGGTGGAGATCCTGGCGCATGTGGCGCTGAACCTGTTCACCAACTATGTGAACGTGGCGCTGGATGTGCCCGTGGACTTTCCGGCGGTGAAGCTGCGGCCTGCGGGGTGATGTGGCGGGTGCGTGGCCGGAAAAGCGCTACCGGCCGCGCGCCCCTCCACAATGCACGGCGCCATTCCTTTCACCTATGTCCAGCAACGCATTGCACATGCACTCTTTCCCCGCCCGCATCCTGCAGGTGCTGTCCGGCCCCGTGGCTCCGTTGGGCACCACAGGCGCAACCAGTGCCATCGACAAACGTCCGGTGGCGCAACCCGTCGCCATCGGGCCCCAAGGCCTGAGTGGCGATGCCCAGGCCGACCTGCGCGTTCACGGCGGGCCCGACAAGGCCGTCCACCTGTATGCCTGGGCGCACTATGCGCAGTGGCAACGCGAACTGGGCGGTGAAGCCGCCCTGCCACCTGGGTTGCTGCAAGCCCCCGGGGCCTTTTGCGAGAACCTGGCCGTGGCCGATGTGGATGAAGGCGGCGTGTGCATCGGTGACCACTGGCGCGCAGGCACGGCGGTGCTGCAGGTCACGCAGGGCCGGCAGCCCTGCTGGAAGCTGAACCTGCGATTCGGCGTGCCCGACATGGCCGCGCGCGTGCAGCAGACGCTGCGCGCCGGCTGGTACTGCCGCACGCTGCAGCCGGGCATCGTGCAAGCCGGTGATGCGCTGGAATTGCTGGAGCGGCCCCACCCGGGCTGGACCGTGGAGCGGCTTCTGGCCCTGATCCGCGACCGGGAATGCCAACCTTACCTGATGGGTCAGGTGCTGGAACTCCCCCTGCCCCCGTCTTGGCGCAAGCTTTTTGCGCGGCGGATGGAGCAGGGGCTTGCAGAAGATTGGCAGGCGCGGCTGCAGGGCTGATCTACCGAACCCCGAGAAACCGGCGAACCGCCCTACCGGACCACCAGCTTCTTCTGGTCATACACCGGCTGCGCTGGCAAATCCGCCAGGTGCCGCACGTCGGCCCAGTCCAGCACTTCCACCGTGTCGCCATCCACGCGTACGCGGTTCAGGCCGGCGTTGGGGATGTCGCTCTGGCGGGGGCCGTCGAGGCCCGTGCCGCGGGCGGTGCGCCAGATCATGTCGAGCACGCCGCCGTGGGTCACCACCATCACCTTTCGGCCCGCGTGCTGCTGTGCGATGCGGCGCACGGCGTCCATCACGCGGGTGTGGAACTGGCGGGTGGTCTCGCCGCCGGGCATGCCGTAGTCGGCCTCGAAGCGCAGCCAGCGTTCCCAGGCGTCGGCGTGGCCGGTCTTGACGTCGTCCACGCGCAGGCCGTCGACGACGCCGAAGTGCTGCTCGCGCAGGCTGGCGTCGGTGAGGGTGTCGACGGACAGCTGCGGAAAATACACCTGCAGGCTGGGCGCGGCGGTCTCGCGGGTGCGGATGAGGTCGCTGCAGATGAGGTGGTCGACCGGCGGGCGTTCTGCGGCCAGGCGCTCGGCCAGGCGGCGGGCCTGTTCGCGGCCGGTGGAGTTCAGGGGCACGTCGACGTGGCCCTGGAAGCGCAGTTCGCGGTTCCAGTCGGTTTCGCCGTGGCGGATCAGGATGAGTTCGGTCATGCGCGGTGGAGTCTGGTGAGTGCGTGGGGCAGCGGCAGTGTGCCCCCCATTATCGAATGCATGCACAGCATTGCAAGCAAAAACAGGCCCCAGCGCTTGTGTGACAAGCGCTGACAGCTATTATTTTTATATCAGCCGAGGGCCATGGCGTTGCTCGGCAGCGCCCGGTGCCCCCGGTTCATCCGCGGCGAACACCCCCGTCAGCGCATGGGCACGATCAGCACCTTGCGCCGGGGATGGCAACCCGGGCCGTCGTAGGGATCGCTGTCGCGCTCCCAGGCGGGGCCGGGCGAGGTCTGGGCGCAGACACGGGCGCCGTCGACCGCGCTGCGCCAGTAGTACCAGGGCGCCGGGCCCGCATAGGCCGCCGCCATGGCCGACACCGCCACTGCCACCGCCACCGCAATACCCAGCGCGCGCAAAGCGGCCGGGGCAGGACGCAAAGCCCGGAGGCGACGGGAATGCAAAGGGCGGCGCATGCCCAGCATGCTACGCAGATGGCGTGCGGGCAATCGCCGGAAAAGCCGGGGCATCGGCGCCCACGATCCAGCCCTCCAGCGGGTCCAGCCCCGGCGGCAGGCCATAGAGCGGGTCGTCGGCTTCGGTGTGGCGCTGCTCGGCCCAGGCGGCCTGCAGCAGGCAGAGCACGGCGTCCAGCCGGTCGCCACTCGCGTCCTGCACCAGGGCGTCGCGCTGGGCGTGGCTCAGGGCCAGGCGCAGGCCCAGGCGGTGTTGCCCCAGCTCCAGCGCGTTGACCAGGTCCTTGCGGGCGATGAGGCGCTCGGGCGTCTGCTTGGCGCGGTCGTCGCTCTTGTAGCTGCGGCGGCCCAGCACCTCGCGCGCGAGCAGGCCGGGGTAGGCCTCCAGCGCCACGCGGCGGGGGTCCCCCGCGTGCAAGCCGGGCAGGTGCACACCGGCATCCAACAGCAGCGGCACGCCGGCGTGCAGCATGTAGGCCACGGGCGGGTTCACCCATTTCATCGACGGGCTGGAGCCTGCCGGGTCATCGGTGGCGCGGTGCGCAAACTTGCCGCCCACAGGGCGCGCGGCACAAAAGGCGGCAAAGGCTTCGCGGATCTGCGCGCGGCTGCACTGGCGGTAGTGCTGCATGCAGGCCAGCCAGTCGGTGGGCCAGCCCAGGGCCTGCACCAGCTCGCGCGGCAGGCCGAAGGGCAGGTCGAACCCGCCCACCCAGTCGCCCGGCCGGGCCAGCCACTGGCCCAAGCCCGCGAGCGTTTCAAAGCTCTGCAGCGACGCCAGCTGCACACGCGCCCCCTGGCGCCGCCCGCGGGCCAGCACGATGGGCTTGCGCCGCGTGGGGCTGCTGGAAAAGTCGCAGCCCAGCAGCAGCGGCGGGGCCGCAGTGACGGCGGCGGTCGTCATCCCAAAGCCAGCGCGGTGACGCCTGCCGCGATGCACAGTGCGCCACAGATACGCGCCACCCGGTCGCCCTCGCCCAGCAGGTGCCCGCCGATGAGCGCGGCAAACAGCATGGACACCTCGCGCGCTGGCGCCACGTGCGACAAGGGCGCCTGCTGCATCGCGTACAGCACCAGCACATAGGCCACGGGGCTGACCACCGCCACCAAGAGCGCAAAGCGCCACTGCGCCAGCCACAGCGTGCGGGCCGTGCGCAGGTCGCGCAGCACCACCGGCGCGAGCAGCGCCACGCGCACGAAGTTGCCCATGTAGTCGACAAGGATGGGCGACATCAGCAAAAAGCGCACCGCATAGCCATCCACCACGGTGTAGCTGGCGATGAAGGCGCCGGTGAGCAGGCCATACGCAATGCCTTTGTGCACCCGTGCCCGCGCAGCAGGGTCGTGCGCGGCCCGCAGCAGGCTGGGGCCCCCGGCGATGAGGAACACGCCACCCACCACGCCCGCAATGCCGAGCGCCCCCAGGGCCGAGATGCGCTCACCCAGCAGCGTGATGGCCACCAGCGATGACAAGAGCGGCCCCGACCCGCGCGCGAGCGGGTACACCACCGTGAGGTCGGCCACGCGGTAGCCGCGCAGCAGGATGACGAAATAGCCCACGTGCAGCAGCCCGCTGGCCGCCACCAGGCCCCACTCGGCCGCGCCCCACAGCGGCACGGCGTCGCGCCCCAGCCACCAGCCGAGTGGCGCCCAGAACAGCATCAACAGCAGCGAGGTGAAGAACGCAAAACGCGAGTCCCCCCCAGCCTTCTTGGCCACGATGTTCCAGCACGCGTGGATCAGCCCGGCAAGGATGATGAGAGCGAAGGCGGTGAGGGTCACGGGAGATCGGGCAAAAAACACAAAGGCCGCAGCACCGGCATGGCTGCCGGCCTGCGGCCCGGAGGGGGCTGCCGCTGCGGTCAGGCCCGGCCGATGATCGACGCAGTAGCCATCAATTCCTCCAGCAGCGCAAACGACACCTTGCCCGACACGGCATACGGGTCCAGCTCGGGCTTTTCGGAGTATTTGAGCAGGATGGAGTGGTTGATCTTGCTGAGGTTGACCTGGCCCATGGTCCAGCCGCCAAAGCGGCGCTCGGAAATCTCTTCGTAGTGCAGCAGCTCCACGTTCTTGTGGCGGGCATCCTTCTGGATGTGGCCATACAGCTCGCTCACGGCCGAGCGGCCGCCCTCGATCGCCTGCAGGAACACACCACCGCCATAGCACAGCACGCCGGTGATGCCGCTGCCCGGGTTGTGCTGGCGCGACTGGGTCAAGATGGCTTCAATGGCCTCGGCCGAGGTGTCCACGGCGCGGCTGGCGTAAAGCAGGCGGACGAGCATGTTCGACTCCTTCAGGTTCGGTTCAGTTCTTGCCGGGGATGAGGGACAGGAATTCGCGGCGCAGTGCGCTGTCCTTCAGGAACACGCCACGCATCACGGAATTGATCATCTTGCTGTCCATCTCGCGCACGCCGCGCCACGACATGCAGAAGTGGCTGGCCTCCATCACGATGGCCAGGCCGTCGGGCTGGGTCTTTTCCATGATCAGGTCGGCCAGCTGCACCACCGCCTCTTCCTGGATCTGCGGGCGGCCCATCACCCAGTCCACCAGGCGGGCATATTTGGACAGGCCGATCACGTTGGTGTGCTCGTTGGGCATCACGCCGATCCAGATCTTGCCGATGACGGGGCAGAAGTGGTGGCTGCACGCGCTGCGCACGGTGATCGGGCCCACGATCATCAGCTCGTTCAGATGCTCGGCGTTCGGAAACTCCGTGATCGGGGGCTGCTGTGCATAGCGGCCCTTGAACACTTCGTTGATGTACATCTTGGCCACGCGCCGCGCGGTGTTCTGCGTGTTGTGGTCGCCGTCGGTGTTGATCACCAGGCTGTCGAGCACGCCCTGCATCTTGTGTTCCACCTCGTCCAGCAGCTTCTCCAGCTCGCCGGGCTCGATGAATTCGGCAATGTTGTCGTTGGCATGAAAACGCTTGCGGGCGGCGGCCAGGCGTTCGCGGATCTTGACGGAGACGGGTGTGCCTTCGTCCTCCGGCGGGGTGGGCGTCATATCGGCGGGGGTGTGGCGGGACATGGCCGGAATCGTAACAGCGAATGCCTGGGCACAGATTTCAAAGGTTTTTGGCGCCCAGCGCTTATCCATATTCACCTGACAGCTATAAAACATATAGCATCAGGCTGCACCCCGGGTGGGCTGCGCCGCTTCGTCAGTACCGCTTGCCGGTGACCCACAGCGCGAGGCGCATGAGCGCAAACGCCATGCGGTCGAGCACGCGCTGGCGCAGGGGGCGGCCGGCATAGCGCAGCGGGTCCATGCGGCGGCCCGCGCTGTGCATGGCCCGCACCAGGCGCTCGCGCAGGTCGAGCGCAAAGTCGGCGTCTTCGACCACCACGTTGGCCTCGCGCGCCAGCAGCAGGCTCAGCGGGTCGAGGTTGGACGAGCCCACCGTGGCCCAGGGCCGCTCGCCCTCCGCGTCGATCACGGCCACCTTGGCGTGCAGGAAGCTGGGGGCGTACTCGTGGATCTCCACCCCCGCGTCCAGCAGCGCGCCATACACGGGCCGGGCTGCGTGGTACTGCATGAAATATTCGTACCGCCCCTGCAGCAGCAGCCGCACGCGCACGCCCCGGCGCGCCGCCATCACCAGCGCGCGGCGCAGCTTGCCGCCGGGCATGAAGTAGGCGTTGGCGATGATGACCTCGTGCCGCGCCAGGCCGATGGCCCGCAGGTAGGCCTTTTCGATGCGCGCGCGGTGGCGCACGTTGTCGCGCAGCACCAGCGCGGCGCGCATGGAGGGGCCGGCCTGGGCGCGCTCGGCCGCGTGTTTGGCGGCGCTGGCCGCGCGCAGCGCCTGCAGCGCCTCGGGCAGGCGCCGCTGGCGCGCGTCGCGCACGGCCTGCATGCGCCACCACAGCTGCTCCATCGTTTCGCTGGCGGCCTGCACCAGGCTGCCCGTGGCCTGCACCGCAAAGTCGAACCGCGGTGAGTCCAGCGCGCCGTGGTTGGGGTCATGAAAGTCGTCCAGCACGTTGATGCCGCCGCAAAACAGCAGGCACCCGTCCACCACGCAGAGCTTGCGGTGCAGCCGGCGCCAGCGCTGGGGCAGCAGCAGCCCCAGGGCGCCCAGCGGCGAATACACGCGGTAGTGCACGCCGGCGGCCTTCAGGCGCGCGGCCCAGGCGCCGGGCAGCGCGCCGGTGCCCACGCCGTCCACCACCAGCTGGGTGCGCACGCCGCGGCCGGCCGCGCGCATCAGCGCCTCGGCCACCGACGCGCCTGCGCCGGTGAAGTCAAAGATGTAGGTCTCGAACTGGATGTCCGACATCGCTGCGTCCATGGCGGCGATGAGCGCCGGAAACAGCTCTTCGGCCCCCTGCAGCAGCCGCAGCCGGTGGTCGTCGGCAAACTCGAACCCGCGCTGCGGGGACGCGCGCTTTCTTCTCTTGAGCCCTTTCATGGCGTCACAGCCTGAACTCGGCGATCAGCGGCAGATGGTCGGACATGCGCCACCAGATGCGCCCGCGCGGCACGTGCAGGGACAGCGGCACCAGGCCGCGCACGTACACGTGGTCGAGCTGCGCCAGCGGCAGCCGAGCGGGGTAGGTGAAGTTGCGCGGCGCATCGAATTCGTACAGCAGAAAGCCCGCGAGCATGCGCTTGATCTGCTGGCCCCAGTCATTGAAATCGCCCGCCACCACCAGCGGTGCGTCCGGCGGCACTTCGCGCTCGATGAAGCGCTGCAACTGGGCGATCTGCCGCACCCGGCTGCCCGGGATGAGCCCCAGGTGCACGACGATCACATGAATGCGCCGGCCATGGGCGTCCACCTCCACGTGCAGCAGCCCGCGCTGCTCGAAGCGGTGGTCGGAGATGTCCTCATGCTGGTGGCCGATGACCGGCCAGCGCGACAGCAGCGCATTGCCGTGCTCGCCGTGCTTGGTGATGGCATTGGTGCGGTACACGGCCTCGTAGCCCTCGGGCGCCAGGAACTCGGCCTGCGGCAATTCGGGCCAGCCGCGAAAGTAGGTCTGCTCGCGCCGGTGGAGCTTGCGCACCTCCTGCAAGCACACGATGTCGGCATCGAGCTGCTCCACGGCGAGCCCGAGGTTGTGGATCTCGAGCCGGCGCGCCGGACCGATGCCTTGCACTCCCTTGTGGATGTTGTAGGTGGCCACCCGCAGAATGTCGTCGTGTTCCATGGCCGGATTGTGTCGCACGGCAGCGACCAGGCGGCTGCCCCGGCTGCAACCCTGGCGCAACGCCCGTCCCAGGCGGGTTTGCCCGGTTTCCGCGCGTGGTTGCAAGCCGTTACACTGGCCTGCTGCCCCGGCCGCGCACCCTTGCGGCGAGGAGCAAACCACACCCCTTGATGGCCTCCGAGAAAGAACCCCCTGCCCCGCCCCCGGTCCTGGCCCTGGTGGTGGACAGCAACGCCACCTCGCGCAGCATTCTCGTGAGCCAGCTGCGCGAATACGGGGTCACCCGCATCGTGCAGTGCACCCGTGTGCAGGACGCGCGCAGCCGGCTGGAGCACACGGTGTTCGACTACGTGCTGTGCGAGCAGTCCTTCGGCGAAGGCGGCTACTCGGGCCAGACCCTGCTGGACGACCTGCGCCGCGCCCAGCTGCTGCCCTTCTCCACCGTGTTCTTCATGGTCACGTCCGAGGCGTCATACGCCGCGGTGGCAGAGGCCGCCGAGTCGGCCCTGGACGGCTACCTGCTCAAGCCCTTCACGCCCAGCGCGCTGTTCGAGCGGCTGGGCCTGGCGCGCCTGCGCAAGGTGCATCTGAAGCCCATTTTCGATGCCATGGAGGCCCAGGATTTCGAGGGCGCGGCGCGCCTGTGCGTGGAGCGCTTCGAATCGCGCAAGCCTTACTGGCTGTATGCCGCGCGCATCGGCTCGGAGCTGCTGCTGCGGCTGGGCCGCCATGACGAGGCGCGCACCCTGTTCGAAGCCGTGATCGAAGCGCGCGCCCTGCCCTGGGCCAAGCTGGGCGTGGCCCGCGCGCAGATCGAATCCGGCCAGGCGGTGCGCGCCGTCACCACCTTGCAGGAGTTGATCGGCGAGGACGCAACGTTTGCCGACGCCTACGACGTGCTGGGCCGCGCGCAGGTGGAGCTGGGCAACTTCAGCCAGGCCATCGAGACCTACCGCACCGCCAGTACGCTCACGCCGGACTCGGTGGTGCGGCTGCAGAAGCTGGGAATGATGTCGTACTACATGGGCGACCGCGAGGCAGCGACCAAGACCCTCTCACGGGCCGCCGTGCTGGGCATCGACTCCAAGCTGTTCGACTTCCAGTCGCTCGTGCTACTGACCTTTGCCTACTTTGCCGAGAACGACCGCAAGGGCATCGAGCGCTGCATGGCCGACTTTGCACGCATCCTGGAGCGCCACCACGGCAGCGCCCGGGTGCAGCGGTTCGCCGAGGTGGCGCGCGCGCTGCAGCTGATCCAGCAGCGCCAGTTTTCGCAGGCGGTGGATGCCGTGCGTGCCATGGCCCGCGAGATCGGCACCAGCCACTTCGACTTTGAAGCCGCGTGCAACCTGGGCAGCCTGCTGGCGGTGCTGGCGGCCACGTCGATCGACCTGCCCGAGGGCGAGGGTTGGGTCCGCGCTCTGGGCCTGCGCTATGCCAACACGCGGGGCCTGACGGAACTGATGGCCAACGCCTGCAACCTGCACGAGCCCTACGCAGCCATGGTGCGCGACTGCCTGCAGCACATCAACAAGACCGCCGAGGCGGCCATGGCCCGGAGCCTGGCCGGCGACCCGGCAGGCGCCGTGCAGGCCTTGCTGGGCGAGGCGGAGCGCACCCTCAACTCCAAGCTGGTGGACATGTCGCAGCAGGTGCTGCTGCGCCACCAGGCGCGCATGGCCCAGCCCGCTTTGCTGCAGGACGCGATCGACGCCCTGCGCCCCCGCGTGGGCAGCGCTCCGGCCCGCGCCATCCTGGGCCAGGACAGCGAGCGCCAGGCCGGCGGCGTGGTGCTGCGCACGCGCAGCACCGCTGGCGAGGGCCCCGCCCAGATAGCGCCGCCGCCGCGCGACAGCCTCGCAGCTCATACGCCCCCACCTGCCGACGAAACCCCAGACCTGGCTGCGCAACTGCGCCTGCGCCCGGCCTTTTGAATCGGCGTGGCTGATCCGCCTGTCAGGAACGGCCCGCCATCCCGCCCGCAAAGCGGGGCAGCAACAGGCAGGCCTCAGCATTGGACGCCGAGAAGCAGGTGTCGGCAGCGCACTGCCAGGGCAGCCACTGAAACGCATCGTGCTCGCGCGGGCTAAGCACCACCGGCGTGCCCGCGGGCACGCGCAGGCCAAACACGCGTTCGCGGTTGCGCACCACGCCCGGCGCATAGCGGTGCAGCCACTGGGGCCAGATGTCGTAGTGGTTCTCCAGGCACCAGTCCGTCAGCACGCAGCCGGGCGCGTGGGCGTCGATGCCGGTTTCTTCCAGCACCTCGCGCACGGCGGTGAGCGCAAAGGGCTCCTGCACGCTGTCCTTGCTGCCGGTGACGGACTGCCAGTGGCCTTCACCGCCGGTGCGGCGTATCAGCAACACATCCAGCGCCGGGGTATGGATGACCACGAGCACCGACTCGGGGATCTTGTGCGGCCGCGCGGCGAGGGGCTGGGTCATGGCATCGGGGCGTCAACGCGCCAGGAGCCTGCGCGCTGGAAGGCATCGAAGCGAAACGCGCGAAAACCGAGGATCGCGGGGTGCTACCGACAAGCCCAGGGTGGCCCCCTGGGCGCAGGCGGTAGTGCCGCGCGAGAC